>JANYJF010000055.1 GCA_025361885.1 Coriobacteriia bacterium | reverse complement strand
AGGTTTTTGAGACCTCCGCGTCTGCCATTCCGCCACCCGGGCACGTTCGCGCCTCGGATTGAGAGGCACCACGCCGCCCGATGATAGCGCAATGGGGCGCGAGCCTGTCGAGCAGTCCAGGGTCTTCAGGCGCCGCAGAACAAAGCCGGGGACCGAACGCCCGGGACGGTGGGCATCCGGTCCCCGATCGTGCGGGCCGGCTCGCGGCGGGAGTGCGGGCCGGCCCGGCGGCGGGCGGTCGGGATCGGTCAGGCGCCCCGGGGCATCGCATAGATCATCCTGGGGGCCTGGGCGCGCGGCACCGGACGAGACGCGGGTTCGAGACCGCCGACTCCTGCCGAGTGCGCCCGCATGAACTCGCGCACGATGCGGGGGTCGAAGTCGGAGCCCGACTTGGCGCGCAGTTCGGCCAGCGCCTCGAGTGACGACATGCGGGCCCTGTGCGGCCGATTGGAGGTCATCGCGACATAGGCGTCACAGACCGCGAGGACTCTGGCTGCGGCGGGGATGTCCTCGCCTTTGAGCCCGCCCGGGTAGCCGCTGCCGTCGAGCCGCTCGTGATGGCTCAGGATGGCGTGCTGGACCGTAGGGCTGAAGTTGGCGATCCTCGCGAGGTCGGCGCCGTTGCGAGCGTGCTTGCGGACCTCCATCTGCTCTCCGGCGGTGAGGTGGCGCGGGGCACTGAGGATGGCCTCGGGGACCTCCAACATCCCTACGTCCTGGAGCATGGCGGCCAGGCGCAGGTCGGCGAGCTCGTCCTCGCGCATCCCCATCGCGTGGCCGACAGCCTGGGCGTAGCGGCTGACGAGCGTGGAGTGCGGGATGTAGTTGGGACGGCGGTGCTCGACCAGGTCGACCATGGCGCGCAGGGTCCCTTGCAACTGCGCCTCGGTCCGCTCGAGCAGCATGCGGTTCTCCATCCCGAGTTCTATGATCCGCGCGACGAGCCCGAGCCCGTCGAGCTGGTCCTGTGGGAATGCGCCGTGCTGCCGCCATAGGCACACGACGGACTTGAGCTGACCCTTGATCCGGAGCGGCACAGCGATGGCGGTCGAGCCGTCCTCGCGGGTGCCGACCGACAAGGGAGCGCCGGCCCGCACGGTCTCGAGTGCGACGGCGAGGACAGCCTCGTTCGCCGCCGCCTTGTCGATGCCGTCGAAGGTGATGAGCGTGATATCGTCGCCCACTACCGCGGCGGCGTCCGCCTCGAAGTGCGCGAGCGAGTCGATGAGCACTCGCCGCAGACCGTCCTTCTCGGCGAGCGATGTCATGATCTCCGCCGCGTGCCGAGAGAAGGAGAGCCTGTCGTAGGCGCCGTGGATCTCCTCTTGCGCGGCTTCCAGTTGCGAGTGGCTGCCCAGCAGCGCGATCCGCAGCCGCTTGTGCTGGTCCATCAGATAGAGGATGACCATGAGCAGCAGCCCGGTGGACAAGACCCGGAAGATGTCGTTCTGAAGCAGCCACCAATCACCGGGGGCAGACGTGTTCGTGGTGACCAGGAAGGTCAGCACCGCCGCCACGCCGAGCAGGGCCAGGATCACCACGTAGGACAACGCATTGAGCTGTCCCTCACGCTTCAGCAGACGTTGCACCTCGTTGCCCATTGCAATACACCCTCTCCGCGCGCCGTTTCCCACCTCCGACGCCGTGTTCCGATCCCGCCGGCGTCTGCTTCTTCTATCGCCCTGACTAAGATGGGCGGTTAGATGCAAGAGATGAACGGCTACCAATCGGTGATGAACCGACGTAAAGGGAAGCGGAATGGCGGCCGAACGGTCTCGTGGGCCGATAGTAAACCCAGCGATGCCGTCCGTCGCCTGCCGTATACTTCGCTCATGGAAAGCTCACTGTCATTCCCTGCGGGCCTGAAGGCCAACGAGCGCAGGCATCTCGGCAACGTCGCCGACAACCTGCAGCTTGTGGCCGACATGGGCTACGGGGACGTCGCGCTGGCGCTCAAGATGCCGGATGGCGCCCTGCGCATCGCTGCGGACGCGCGCCCCATGACGGCCGTCGCGGCGGTGGCGTCCTCCCGCGTCGGACATACGCTCGCCCAAGCGGACGAGACAGAGGCGTACGCCGCGCTGCGATCGGGTCGCCGACAGCCTGGCGGCCGGCGTCGCTCGACCCGCGGCATCGCCTACACCACCTTCGCGTATCCGATCTGCTCCGGGGACCGCGTGATAGGGGTGCTGCTCCGTCACCTCGCTCTGCAGGTGGAGGAGTCGCCGGGCAAGATGGAGGTCGCGTTCATGGACCTCGCCGACGATGTGATCGCACTGCTCGAGCGCGGCCCGATCGTCGACGAGTCCACCGGGGTGTCGTTCGTGACGAGCCGTCGAGCCGGGGACGGCGTCATGCGTCTGGATGACACCGGCGCGGTCTTGTACGCCAGCCCCAACGCGTTCAACATCCTGAAGGCCGCCGGTGTCGAGTCCGGCCTTCTGGGAATGGCGGCGTCGGAGATCCCCGGAGGTGCGATCGCGGTGGCGCCGGTCCTTCAGTCCGGTGGCGCCCGAGCGGTGGAGGTCGAGGTCGGCGGGCGCGTGCTGAGTTACCGGACCCTCGCGCTCCAAGCGAGTGCTTTCGTGCTCGTGGAGGATGTGAGCGAGTCGCGGCGTCGCGAGCAGGAGCTCAAGGTCAAGGAGGCCACCATCCGCGAGGTCCATCACCGCGTGAAGAACAACCTCCAGACCATCGCGAGCCTGCTGCGTATCCAAGCGAGGCGCACGGACTCCGAAGCTGCCGCGCATGCGCTGGCCGAGGCGGTCGACCGGGTGAGCTCGATGGCGGTCGTTCATGAGTTGCTGGCCGCCTCCACGGAGGAGTATGTCGACTTCGCGCAGGCGGCACGGACCGTGGTGGACATGGTGCGCCAGGGGCTCGCGGGCCGCTCGAGCGCCATCGATGTCACGGTCGAGGGTGCGACGGGGCAGGTACCGGCCTCGACCGCCACATCCCTCGCACTCGTCACAGCCGAGCTCGTCCACAATGCGATCGAACACGGCATCGCCGACCGCGGCGAAGGCGTGGTGCGCGTCACGATGCGCCGTCTGCCCTCCGAGCTGCACATCGTGGTGCGCGACGACGGCGCCGGACTACCCGAGGGCTTCGAGCTCGCCTCCTCGGCGAACCTCGGATTGGCCATCGTGCGCACGGTCGTCGAGGACGACCTGCGTGGTACCCTGTCCTTCGGCGGGGGGCGCGGCACGACCGTCACCATCCGGGTCCCCGTCGAGCCCGCGCCCGACCAGGATGGACGGTAGATGCGAGTACTGATCGCCGAAGACGAGGCGCTCATCCGCATGGACCTTCGCGAGATGCTCGCCGAAGAGGGCCACGACGTCGTCGGGGAGGCGCGCGACGGGTCGGAGGCGGTCGCGCTGGCGCGCAAGCTCACGCCGGACGTCATCTTCATGGACGTGAAGATGCCCCGGATGGACGGTATCGCGGCGGCCGGCGAGATCTGCGCCGAGCGCATCGCACCCGTGGTGATGGTCACGGCCTTCTCGCAGACGTCGTACGTGCAGGAGGCGTGCGACGCGGGGGCGATGGCCTACTTGGTCAAGCCGTTCACCAAGCGGGACATCCTGCCCGCTATGCAGGTCGCGGTCTCCCGGTTCGCCGAGTCACGGGCGCTGGAGGACGAGGTCGCGGGGCTCGAAGACCGACTGGCCACGCGGCGCGCGCTGGACCGGGCAAAAGGCCTGCTCATGGCCAAAGGACTGACCGAGCCCGAGGCGTTCCGCAGGTTGCAGAAGCTGGCGATGGACAAGCGCATGACACTTCGGCAGGTCGCCGAGGCGGTCGTGCTGGCAAACGAAGCAGAGGAGTCGTTGTAGCTGATGGTCCCCTCCAAGCAGGGCGCTCCGAGAGCGCTTCCCAAGAGCTTCCAGTTCAAGGGCGTGCCCATGGGGTTTGCCGCAGCGGGCTTCCCGGCACTGCTCGTCGCCAGCATGCTGCTGGCCGCCCTGGCACCGGCCGACGTGAGTCTCGGCAACTGGGTCAAGCTCGTCTACTGGCACGGGATGTACACGTGGGCGTGCATCATCCTGTTCACCGTCGGCGCGCTCTTGGCCGGCTGGTATCTCGTGAGTCGGCGGCAGACGCTCGCGGACCTGGCGAAGGCGATCCTGTTCCTGGCGGTGCCGCTGTGGATCGTCGACGTCGCCGTCGGCGCGCTAGCCGCAAAGCTCATCTGGAACTCGTACAACCTCACTGAGGCGAGGATGGTCATCTCGCTCATCTACATGATGATCGTGGCGGTCGCCGTCATCGCGGCGTTGTGGTTCGATAGGCCGGTCGTGACCTCTTCGCTGTCGATCGTCTCGACGGTCGTGTTGTGGGCCGGTCTGTGGTGGATCACCTACGGCGCCGGCGCTCGCGGCTCCGTGCACCCGGCCAGCCCGATCGCCAACTCGGATTCCTTGGCCATCAAGGTGTTCGCGGCGCTGATCCTGCTGACGGCCCTCGCAGCGGTGCTCCTGGCGGTCGTCCCGGTCTACGAGTGGCTGCGCAAGAACTCGACGGAAGTCGCGACGCCTGCAGAGTGAACGGCGGGATCGCAATCGCTGCCGTGACGCGCGTCCGCGTGTTTCGTCCGCGTTTCGCGCCGCACTAGGCATGACGGCACGTGCGGTGCTAGAATCCGCGAACCGGCACAACGTCGTGCCGGCAACCGAAGAGACACGAGCAACGGCGCTCGCCTGAGACCCACTTGGGTCAGGCGGGCGTTTTCGTCTCTTCGGTGCCGTCGGGCGATCGGAGGGTTCGAGCACATGAAGGACTTCGCGGTCTTCTGGGGATGCACCATCCCCGCACGCTTCCCGTTCATCGAGAAGGCGACGCGTCTGGTCTTCGACGACCTGGGCGCACACATTCGTGAGCTCGAGGGCCATACCTGCTGCCCGGAAGGCGTGCTGGTCAAGGCGAACGACGAGGATGCGTACTACACCGTCGCCGCGCGCAACCTGGCGCTCGTCGAGACCGCTGGACTGGACATCCTGACGCCTTGCAACGGCTGCTACTCCACGTTCAAAGAGACATGGAGCCACCTGGAGACCGACTGGCGCATGAAGGACAAGGTCAACGCGCGCCTTGCTCGCGAGGGGCTGCGCTACGACGGGCGCCTCAAGATCACGCATTTCGCCGAGTGGCTGGCCGATGATCTCGGCGCCCCGCTCCTGGCCTCCAAGGTCAAGAAGTCCATGTGGGGCATGCGCATCGCCGTGCACTACGGCTGCCATCTCCTGAGGCCGTCGCCGGCCGTGAACTGGGACGACCCGCTGCACCCCACGAAGGTCGAGGAGCTCGTCGCGGCGCTCGGCGCACGGGTCGTGGACTACCCGACCAAGATGCAGTGCTGCGGCGGCGCGCTCGACCGCGTGGGCGAGCGCGAAGGAGCGCTCGCGTTCGCGCGCCGCAAGCTCGTGGACCTGCAACGCAACGAGGTCGACGCGCTCGTGACGGTCTGCCCGAGCTGCTTCCAGCAGTTCGACCTGAACCAAGCCGCCCTGCAACGTGCGAACGAAGGCATCCACGTCCCGGTCTTCTACCTCTCTGAACTCATCGCGCTCGCGATGGACCACACGCCCGAGGAGATCGGCTTGGACATGCACCGAGTGTCCGTCCAGCCGTTCCTCGACAAGTGGAACGACCGCCAGGCGGACCGGGTACGCCTCGCGTCGTTCTTCGAGGTGTCACTGCTCGACAAGTGCGACAACTGCCGCGCGTGCAAGGACGACTGTCCGGTGTGCAAGGTCGACCCCACATTCCAGCCGACCGAGATCATCGGCGACTTGGTCCGAGGCCACCTCGACGACGTGCTTGAGGACGGTCAGCTGTGGAAGTGCCTCGAGTGCTACACGTGCCAGGAGATGTGCCACAGCCGCATCGGGATGGCCGAGACGTTCCGCAAGCTCAAGGAGCTCGCGATGGCGGCCGGCACCGGCCCCGAGTCCGTCTCCGCGGCGTACAAGACGTTCCTCGACACCGGCGCCCTGGGCAAGCCCAAGGAGTCGGCGCGCAAGAAGCTCGGGCTGGAGCCGCTGCCCGCCGGCGGCGGCGATGCGCTCGCCCGGCTGCTCGATGACGACTGGGAGGAGTAGGCGATGACGAAGCGTCCCGCATACGGCGCCGAGTCGCCGTTCAAGATCCACGGCGGCTGCGGCCTCATGGGCATCTGCGACGAGTCCGGTGAACGGTTCTCCGGCGAGGTCGCGATCCAGGCGATGGCCGTCCAGCACGACAGGGGCAACGGCCTGGGCGGCGGCTTCGCCGGCTACGGCATCTACCCCGAGTTCCCGGATCACTTCGCGTTCCACATGATGTATCACGACCTCGCGGCCAAGGAGGAGTGCGACGCCCTGTTCGACCAGATGTTCCTGGTCGACCTGGCGGAGCCCATGCCTACCCGCGCGGTGAAGACCATCACGGATGCGCCTCACTTGTGGCGCTACTTCCTGCAGCCCGATCCGCACAAGCTCGCCGACTCCGAGATGAGCCCCGAGGACTACGTGGTCCACGCGGTCATGCTCATCAACTCGAGCGTGGACGGCGCGTTCGTGGCGTCTTCCGGCAAGAACATGGGCGTGTTCAAGGGCGTCGGCTATCCCGAGGAGATCGGCCACTACTTCCGCCTCGAGGAGTACGAAGGCCACACCTGGACCGGCCACAACCGGTTCCCCACCAACACTCCGGGCTGGTGGGGCGGCGCGCACCCGTTCGCGCTGCTCGACTGGACGATCGTGCACAACGGCGAGATCTCGAGCTACGGCATCAACTCCCGCTACCTCGAGCAGTTCGGCTACAAGTGCACACTGGGGACCGACACCGAGGTCGCGGCCTACCTGTTCGACCTGCTGCTTCGCCGTCACAAGCTGCCGCTGTCCCTGGCGTGCAAGGCGCTCGCGCCGCCGCTGTGGTCGGAGATCGAGCGCATGCCCGCGCAGGAGCGCGCTGTGATGACGTCGCTTCGCGCGGTTTACGGGCCGGGCATGCTCAACGGCCCGTTCGCCATCGTGCTCGGCTTCAACGGGGGCATGGTCGCGCTCAACGATCGCATCAAGTTGCGGCCGCTCGTAGCCGCGCGTTCGGGCTCGAAGCTGATCGTCGCGTCCGAGGAG
>JANYJF010000035.1 GCA_025361885.1 Coriobacteriia bacterium | reverse complement strand
CGGCAGGATAAGGTTGAGGATGATGCCGATGAACGTCGCCAGGGCCATGCCCGGGACGGAGTACTTGCCGAGCGGGATCGAGAAGCCGCCGGTCTCCATGCCGATGCCGACCACGAGGACCACGCTGGTCATGATCAGGTTGCGGCTGTGGCTGAAGTCGATGCCGCTCTTGACGAGCAGGCGCAGACCGCTTGAGGCGATCAGGCCGAACAGGAGCAGCGAGATGCCGCCCATGACCGGCGTCGGGATCGAGGAGATCGCAGCCCCGAACTTGGGGATGAAGCCGCCGATCAGGAACGCGAACGCGCCGGCGTACCAGAACAGCTGGGTGGCGTAGACCTTGGTGACCGCCATGACGCCGATGTTCTCGGCGTACGTGGTGGACGGCGTGCCGCCGAGCGCGCCGGAGATCGCCGTCGCGAGGCCGTCACCGAACAGCGACTCGGGAAGCATGGGTGTGAAGTCCTTGCCGGTGATCTCGTTGATGACGAGCAGGTGGCCGATATGCTCGACGATTACCACGATGGCTACCGGCGCGATGATCGCGATGGCGGTGAGATCGAACCTAGGGAACGTCACGTTCGGCAGGCCGATCCACGCCGCCTTGCCGATCCCGGCGAAGCTCACGAGCCCGAGCGGGATCGACACGACGTAGCCGATGATGATCCCCATGAGCACAGGGATCGTCTTGAGGAAGCCCTTGAAGTACGACGAGAACGCGACAGCCGAGCCCAAGGTGATGATCGCGACCATCAGGCCGACCAGGTTCACACCCTTGGTCGGGTCGGCGAACGGGAACATCGACATCTTCACGGCGGTGGCAGACAGGCCCAAGCCGATGACGATCACTACTGCGCCCACGAGCGCTGGCGGCAGGAGTTTGCTGATCCAGTTCGTGCCGAACGCCTTCACGAAGCCGGCAACGATCATGTAGACGACGCCGGCCGCGACGAGGCCGCCGAGCGCCTCGGGCAGATGACCCTTGCCGCCGGCGATCGCCGCGGCACCGCCACCCACCGCGATCAGCGGGCCGATGAAGGCGAAGCTGGACCCCAGATAGCTCGGGATCTTGTTGCGGGTGCAGATCAGGTACAGCAGCGTGCCGATGCCCGACGTCATGAGGCCGACGCCGGGGTCGAGACCGGTCAGGATCGGCACGAGGACCGTCGCGCCGAACATGGCCATCAGATGCTGCAGCGAGAGCGGTATCGCCTGCAGGACCGGCAGGGTCTCATCCGTCTGGATGATTCGATCGAATGATGCCACCTTGCTCTCCCACCTCCCTTGCGGGTTTGCCAGGAAGGGCCTCGCGTCCGCGGGGCCCTTCCTGTGTGCGCGTTGCCTAGCCGCCGATGAGCTTCTGGATCAGCGGCATGATGAACGTGAGTACGAACAGGCCGCTCACGACCCACATCAGCCAGTGGATCTCCTTGACCTTGCCGTGGAACAGCTTGATCAGCACGTAGCTGATGAAGCCCAGTCCGATGCCGTAGCTGATGTTGTAGGTCAGCGGGATGCCGACGATGACTAGGAACGCAGGGAACGCGTTCTCGAAGTCGGTCCACGGGATCTCGCGGACGGTGGCCATCATGAGGAAGCCGACGATGATCAGGGCGCCGGCCGTGATCGGGGTGGCGCCACCGACCATGGCGATGATCGGCGAGAAGAACGCGGAGACCAGGAACAGCAAGCCGACGACGATCGAGGTGAGGCCGGTGCGGCCGCCCTCAGCCACGCCGGATGCGGACTCGATGTAGGTCGTGATCGAGCTCGCGCCGAAGAATCCGCCGACGGCGGCAGCCACGGAGTCGACCATAAGGATGGAGCGGATGCCCTTGATCTGCCCGTCCTTCTCGACGAACCCGGCCTGCTCGCTGATGGCGACGACCGTGCCCATCGTGTCGAAGAAGTCAGAGAGCATGGTGGCGAAGACGAACAGGAGCAGCGTCGGGGCAAGCGCACCGGTGAAAAGGTGCGTGATCGCCATGCCGCCGCCAGCGACGGTCTGGAACGGGGCGCCGAACGTGCGGAAGTCCAGCGGCGCGATGACAGCGCTCGGGAGCTTGGTCACGCCGAGCAGCAGTGCCGCGCCGGTCGCGACGAGGATGCCCCACAGGATGTCGCCTTTGACCTTGAAGGCCATGAACGCCATTATCGCGATCAGGCCGACGAGAGTGACCCACACGGCGGGCTTCGTGAAGTCGCCGAGCGCCACGAGGGTCGCGGGGTTGGCCACGACGACCTTGCCGTCGACCAGGCCGATGAACGTGATGAACAAGCCGATGCCGACTCCGATGGCCCGCTTGAGGTTCAGCGGGATGGCATGCATGACGGCCTCCCGCAGGCCGGTCAGAACGAGGATCGTGATGACGATGCCCTCGACGAAGATGACCGACATTCCGACCTGCCACGGGACCTTCAGACCGATAATGATGCTGAAGGCGACGACCGCGTTCAGGCCCATGCCCGAAGCCAGCGCGAACGGGCGGTTCGCGAACAGGCCCATCGCGATGCACATGGCCGCGGCGCCGAGCGTCGTCGCCGTCGCGATGGCCGGGATCCATGCAGCGCCGGCAGCCGGCGTCGCGCCGAAGGCGGCGGACAGCAGCCCGGGGTTCACGAAGATGATGTAGGCCATTGTCATGAAGGTGACGACACCGGCCAAGACCTCGGTCCGAAGGTTCGTTCCGCGCTCTTTGAACTTGAAAAAGCTCTCCATCTCACCAGTCTTCCTCATTGCGGTTTTCGAATTCCTGCGGCTCGCATGTGCAGGAGCCAAGCTCCCGTGCTCTCTCAGCAACGCATCCTTCTCCCGCGCGCCCTCCTTTCGTGTCGATGCCGTCTCAATCACTTATGTAATGCCTCGGAAGCGCGCGCCTGATGCGGCGCTCCCGTGGGTGACCTCAGCGATCCTCGACCCACAACGAGCCGAGGTAGTGCGTCTGTCCAGTGAAGCCCGAACGTATCGCGTCAAGCAGCGGCCCAGCAATCGGAGGGCGAAGGTCCAAACTGTGCAGTGTCTCCGGGTCGACGAGCTCGACGGCCTCGATACGCGGGTCATCCTCAGGCACGGTGATCTGCCCACCGACGATCTCACCCAGGAACGTGATGTTGACGACGTGCCTCCCACCGCGGGGGTCGATGGTGTCCGACAGGAACAGCGGACGCGCGAGGCGATAGCGCAGACCGGTCTCCTCGAGAACCTCGCGGCCCAGCGCGTCGGCAAGCGTCTCCCCCGCCTCGACCCCACCGCCCGGGAGGAGGTGGTACGTGGCCTTGCCTGCGCGGTGGCGCACAAGAACCAGACGGCCCTCATGCATGAGCACGGCCGCTACGCGCACGCGCAGGGAGTCAGATGCCCGTGCTGCCAAAGCCGCCCTCCCCCCGTGCCGTTGCGTCCAACTCGTCGACCTCAGTCAACACGGCGCGCTCGACGGCCTGGATCACGAACTGCGCCACCTTCTCGCCCCGGCTGATGCGGAGCGGCTGTGTCGGGTCCAGGTTGATAGCGATGAGCTTGATCTCACCCCGGTAGTGGCTGTCGATCAGGCCGGGCGTGTTGACGAGGCTGAGCCCGCGTTTGATGGCGAGTCCGCTGCGCGGCTGCACGAAGCCCGCGAATCCCTCGGGGATGGCGACAGCGATCCCCGTCGGGACGAGCGCGCGCTCGAAGGGCTGCAGCGTGACGTCAGCGGCTGCGTACAGGTCCATGCCGGCATCGCCCTCGTGGGCGTAGGCCGGCAGCGGCAGTTCCGGGTCGAGGCGTTTGATGCGAAGGATCACTCTTCCGCTCCGGCCTCTTGAGAGGACAAGCCACGCACGACGGTCGGCAGGTGGCGGGAGCACTCCTGAGCGGCGTCGAGGAGCGTGTCATCTGCATACGGTTCCACCGATGCGACACCCTGCGGCATACCGTCGACCGGCCTGAACTGCTGGATGGCGTACATGCGGCCTCCGCGCAGCGAATGCGCGATGTGCTCGAGGTCGAGAGGGCTGACGGCCCCCGGGTACGCAGTGGTCCGGAACTCATGCTCTATCCCCGACCCGATCACGACGGCCACGGTCTCGGACACCGCGTCCGCGGCGCCCTCCCATCCGGTGATGGCTGCGTAGTGCGAAGGTGCCGCTTTGATGTCGACGGCTATCGCCGACACCAGGCCCTCGGAGATCAGCTGACGAACGAGTTCGGGTCTGCTGCCGTTAGTGTCGAGTTTGACCGGCATGCCCATATCCGCGATTGCGTGCAGCAGCTCTCGCAGATCGGGATCGTCGGTGGGCTCCCCGCCGGTCACGACCACGCCGTCGAGCCAGGCGCGCTTCTCGAGAACGTGTGTAGCGAAGGCCGCCCAGTCACCGGGTACGTCGATCGGGTGCAGCAGGTGACGATTGTGGCAGTACGGACAAGCGAAGCCGCATCCCGAAAGGAACAGCGACGTGGCCATGCGCCCGGGCCAGTCCAGCATCGTGGACGGCATCCAAGCGGCGAGCCTGCGGGTGGGGCCGGCGAACGCCGGCTGGGCGGCTACGTCAGTGATGGTCTACTCCGCATACATCCGAAGACGGGCGCGCTCGGGCGCCTCGCCCCGCCAGCCGGCCAGCTCACGGCCCGCGGCATCCACGACGATGACGGACGGCGTGGATAGCACGCCGTAGAAGTGCGCTTCGGCGAGACCGTCGACGACATCGACGTCGAAGACCTCCACGTCGGGCAGACCCTCGACGGCCTTCTTGGCGGCCGGACAGCGCGGGCAGTCTTGGCGCACGAAGAGCTTGATGGTCACGAGCGGACTCCCTTCGCCTGGTTCAGGACCTCACGATCGAGGTCGGTGCGACGCCGGTCGTAGAGCTCACCGACCTTGCTGTGGTTCCACGTCTGGATCTTGGAGAAGTAGCCGACGATGCGCGTGACTCCGTACACCGACATGGAACCGCAGAGCGGGCACTGCGCGAGCAGCCCTCGCGAGGTGCGGTCGCATGTCTCACAAACCGTGAACTCCGGACTGAACGCTACCTGCGAACACTGCGTGTTGCGAAACGTCTTGGTCACGAACGAGGCTACAGACCGCGGATCCGGCTCGCTCTCGCCGAGCCACACGTGGACGATGGCGCCCGCGTCGATGAGCGGGTGGAAGCGCGACTGCTTCTCCACGCGCTCGATGTAGTCCACGGGCGCGTCCACCGCGAGGTGGATGGAGTTGGTGTAGTAGTAGTTCTCGTTGGCGAGGTCGCCTTTGACCACAGCGGCGGTCTGGGCGGGCCAGTACTTCATGTCGAGCTTGGCCAGACGGTAGCCCGCCGACTCGGCGGGACTCTCCTCGAGCACCATCTTGATGCCGTAGCGCTCGGACAGCTCGCGGCACTTGAGGTTCATCGCCGATATGACCTTCAATCCGAACTTGAGGGCAACGTCCGACTCGTGGAGCTGCTCGCCGGTGTGCGTCTGGACCATCTCGTTGAGGCCGATGAGGCCCGCGAGGTACGTCAGCTGGTCCATGCGAAGGTATGGCGAACCGTCGAGGTTCTGGGTCAGCAACCCGAGCGGCCCGTCGTGGCCGAGATCGAAGAGCTCCTGGATGAACGCGCGCTTCTGGATGTGCGCCTTCGCGACCAGCTCGAGGCTGCGGCTGACTTCCATGAAGAGCGCCGCATCGTTTCCCCGTGCCTTGTACGCGATGCGCGGGAGGTTGACGGTGACGTTCTGCAATGCGGAGAACCGCATGATCTCGGGGGTCTTGGTCTGGTCGAGGTCTTCAGGGCTCAACTTCAGCTTGAGCCTGCAGCATTGGGAGATCGTGACCTCGTCGCCACGGTCGAACACGAAGTACGTGATGCCTTGGTGCGATGCGACCTTGCATGCGAGGTCGAGGAACTCCTCCCAGCCCTGTGTGGCGAAGAAGTCGTCATTGATGTGGAGCAGTGGCTTGGGGAACACGAACGTCTTGCCCGTTGCGTCGCCCTTGAGGTAGACCTCGAACATCGCGCGAACGAACTGCTGCGCCTCGTGCTCGTACTCCCTGTAGGTCTTGCCCGTGTACAGGCCACCTGGGCCGATCGCCGGCGTGTCGGCGAAATGACGCGGGATGTTGTAGTAGAGGTTGAAGTCTGTGAACACGACCTGGCTGCCGCGCGCGCCCGCCAGCTGATTGAACTCGAAAATGAGCATCTGGGCGAGCTGCTTGATCTCTTCGAAGGTCTTGCCCTCCAAGAAGGGCGCGAAGAAGACGTTGACCGCTTCCCAGCCGACCGCCCCGGCGTAGTGGCCTTGCAGCGCGGCGGCCATCTTCACCATATGGCCGATGAGCACTTCGGCGTGCTTCGCGGGCTTGGAGACCGACGTGATGTTGGGCAGTCGCAGGCCGAACTTCTTGATGTACTCCAGGCTGTGCCCACCACAGTACGGGCGGATGATGAACCCGAGGTCATGGAGGTGCAGGTCCCCCACGTAATGGGCCTCTGCAACGTCATCGCTGAACACCCGGCGGAGTGCGAACTCCTTGAGGATCGTCTCGGCGATGGTCAGGTTGACCGACTCCGGGTTGTGCGTGGTGTTGGAGTTCTCCTTGTTGGCGTTCGTGATGATCTGCTCGACGTCCCACATGGGCAGGCCGAGGTGTGTGTGCTTCTTGTGCATCATCGTCAGGCCGCGGTCGAGCAGCTCGAGGTCGACCATCTCGCGGATGATGGCGGTGGTGACCGTCATGAGGTTCGAGGAATCGATGCGATCCTCGATGGCGAGGGCGATGTCTTCGGCGAGCATGGGATCGCAGCCGGCCTCGAGAACGAGGGAGTCCGTTATCTTGGACCTGTCCCACGGGTCGATCTCCTGCTTGCTCGTGGTGGACACGAGCATCGCGATATCCATCGCGTCCGCGCCGCGAGCCGCGGTCGCAGGCTTGATCACCCTCACGACACGTTCCATCACCATCTGTCGGTCTCCCGCTCCCCTTGTAGGTCAGCGCCCGGTCCTGAGGCCGAACGGTCCATTCACACCTGTCGTGAGGTGACTACTTGAGCCCTTTGAGCTCCGAGGTGAACTCGTCGAGGTCCTGGAACGACTTGTAGACGGACGCGAAGCGGATGTAGGCCACACGGTCCAGCGCCTTGAGCCGCTCGAGCACCATGTCACCGAGCTGCTTGGCCGGGATCTCGTACCGGAACGAGTTGTGCAACTCGGCCTGTATGTCGTCGATGAGAGACTCCAGCTGCTCCGGGCTCACGTCGCGCTTCACAGTGGCGACCACAAGACCCCGCGCCAACTTGCCGCGGTCGAACGGCTCTCGCCTGCCGTCCTTCTTGAGCACCATGAGCGGCATTTCTTCCCGACGCTCGTATGTGGTGAAGCGCTGCTCGCACTTGAGACATTCTCGACGCCTGCGAATCGCGTCCTGAGACTCGGAGACACGGGAGTCGACTACCTTGGTCTCGTCATGTCCGCAGAACGGGCACCGCATCGCATCTCCCCCTCGCCACTATATCTGGGCTACATGTGAACCTAGCACACAAGATATTGCGTTACAACGCATTGCTGCGAGGCTATCGGGATTTCTTCGCAAAAGGCGCCGAGAAGGCACGAACCACGCGCCGCGGCTGGCGGGCGTGGTTCGGTGGCGGAACGCTGACCTGCGGGGACTACCGGCTGGCGTACGAGCGGTCGGGTGCCTCGGCGAGCGGAACGCGAAGGGTCGCACCCTGCGTGAGGGCGGACGTGCGAAGCCCGTTGAACGCCCGGATCTGCTCGACGGTGGCGGCGGTGCCCTGACCAGGTACGGGGTTGGACTGGGCGAGGCTCCAGAGCGTGTCGGCGGCGCCGACACGCACTACCCGTGTCAGGAGCACGGAGCTGCGATGTGTCGCGCCGCCCGCGAGAAGCGTGACGACCACGATCGAGAGCGTGACCGCGACGACAAGCGCGATCTCCCAAGGCCTGGGCCCGACGTGGTCGCAGCGGGGGCCGCGTGCTTGTTCGAGGCGACGGATCACGCTTGTGCTGGTCTGCGGTTCCGGGACTCTCACGCGTGCGGCGTATGCGGCCGCTGCTGCATCATGCATTCTCGACTCGACCTCCTGATGTGCGGGGACCCTGCTCGTCGACCCTAGCAACAGGGTCTGACATCGGGATCCGGCGCCCGAACATATGTTCGCATTCGCAGCATAGCGAACGTGTGTTCGGTGTGTCAAGCGGAAAGTCGTCGAAACCAAAGGGAACCTCGATCCTCGCACTGGATTGTGCCCCTCTCCGGCTGTTGCTGACAGACGAACGCGTGTTTGCATCGCCGGTGCGGCCTGTCGTACACTTCTGCTGAACATACGTTCGATTCGAAGGGGCGGGCGCAAGCGATGCCATACACGCAGAAGCGCGACCTCACCGATCGTCAACGTCAGATCCTCGACTTCATCAAGGCCGAGGTGCGCCGCGTGGGCTTCCCTCCCACCGTGCGGGACATCGGCGCGGCCGTCGGGCTCTCATCGTCCTCGACGGTCCACTCTCATTTGGCCGCCCTCGAGGCCAAGGGCCTCATCCGGCGCGACCCGTCGAAGCCGCGCGCGCTCGAGGTCATCGGCCACGAGGACGAGGCTCGCGAGGTCGACTACAACGTGCGTCGGCTGCCTCTCGTCGGGCAGGTGGCCGCCGGCGCTCCCATCCTTGCGGCGGAGAACATCGAGCAAACGATGTCGCTGCCGGTGGAACTCGTGCACGACGACTCCACGTTCATCCTGAAAGTCAAGGGTGGATCCATGATCGAGGCCGGCATCCTCGACGGTGACTTCGTTGTCGTGCGCCAGCAGGCGACGGCCAACAACGGCGAGATCGTGGTGGCTATGATCGAGGACGAAGCGACGGTCAAGACCTTCTACCGTGAGACCGGTCGGATCCGCCTGCAGCCCGAGAACGCGTCGATGGACCCGATCTATGCTACCGACCTGTCGATCCTCGGCAAGGTCGTGGCGGTGTTCAGGCGGCTGTAGCCTTCGATCTCCATACACGCGCGAAGAGGGCGCCCCATAGGGCGCCCTCTTCGCGGCTCGAACGACCCTAGAGCCCGCCGCGCGTCTTCTGCTCGAGCAGCCCGGAGTTGATGGTCGACTTGAACTGGTCCAGCGGCACGCCCGCGTTCCAGTTGTGCGTGAGTTTCGCACCGCCGTAGATGGCGAGCCAGAGCCCGACGACCAGCAGCGGCCACACCCACGGCTGGATCGTGATGCCGCCGGGTGCCTTCGCCTCGAGGCAGCCCTCGACGGGGCAGACGCGGACGCAGTCCATGCAGCCGTCGCACTCGGGGGCGCGCACCGTCGCGGAGTGCTGCACGTCCACCAGCGCGTGACAGGAACGGTTGCAACGCGCGCAATCGATGCACGTCTCGGCGTCACGCTTCACTGTGCAGACGGAGGCGATGCCGAAGATGCTGTAGAAGCCGCCGACAGGGCATACGTACCGGCACCACACAGGCCCGAACGCGATGGACAGGCCGAACGCGAAGACGATGAGCCCGAGCATGACCGGGTTCGCGAAGCCCTGGATGATCTTGATGTCCGCGACCCACATATACGGCAGGGTGCGGAACGAGACCGCCTCAGAGATGGACACGAGCAGCAGCCAGCTGAACACGGCGGCGGTCAGCACGTAGCGGAACCCTCGCCCGGTAAGGTCGAGCCAGCGGGGAACGCGCACCGGCGCGAAACGACCGAACAGCTTGCGGCCCAGCAGCGCCGCGGACTCCCACACGGTTCCCACCGGACAGATCCAACCGCACAGCGCGCGCTTGAACAGCAGCGAGATCGTTATGGCCGCGATGATGATGACGAGCCCGGCGGGCAGCAGCGTGTCCCATCCCCCGCCCCGTACCCACGCGAAGAAGCTCGTGAAGTGCCCGATGGGCAGGATCCCCGCGACAGCCTCCGGGCGCGGGACATACGGACCCTCGCCCTTGGCCCACGACACGAATTGCAGCAGCCGCACGCACAGCCACACAAAGAACCCGAGGAACGCCCACCGCACGACCATGCGTCGGGTCAGCAGGTCGCGCACTCGGGCGAATGTCCAGGGGTGCTTGGGGCTCTCGGAGTCTGACACGCGTGTCACCCATCCCGTCTGGTCGGTCCATGCGAGGCTGCGTCGCGTTGATGCATGGCGGGATGCCGGTCACACCGCGGTCGAGCACGACAAACGGGCATGATAGCACGCGCCGTGCCGTATCCGAGGCCATGCCGCCCCTGTTGGCGAGCCGCGGCGCAGCGCGGGTATCAACCCCTGTGGGGCGTAAACGTCGACAGGCAGGAGGCACGTTGCGATGTCCAAGGTCCTTATGGTGATAGCACCGACCATGTACCGCGACGAGGAGTACGCGGTGCCGCGGGAGATCCTACTCAAGGCAGGCGCCGACGTCGTGACCGCGAGCACGCTGCCGGGCATATGCACCGGCAAACTCGGGATGAAGGCTGAGGCGACGCTGGCGCTCGACAAGGCCGATGCCGACGACTACGACGCGATCCTGTTCGTCGGCGGCGCGGGCGCGTCGGTGTTCTTCGACGACCCGGCGGCCCACGCACTGGCCAAGCATGCGCTGGACGACATGCGGGTCGTGGGAGCGATCTGCGTCGCGCCATCGATCCTGGCGCACGCGGGCCTGCTGGAGGGCAAACGAGCGACGGCGTTCCCATCGCAGGAACACGACATGGTCCAGCATGGAGCGATCTGGACCGGCGACCCGGTGACGGTCTCCGGCCGCATCATCACGGCCAACGGGCCGGAGGCCGCTCACGACTTCGGGACAGCCGTGGCACAGGCACTGGGAATGGCATCCTAGAGCAAGACTCACCACGACGAAGGGATCCTTCGCATGAAGCTGTACAGGTGCCGCATCTGCGGCGAGACGTACCTCGGCTACGATGCGCCGAGCAATTGCCCGTTCTGCGGCGCCCACGTGGAGTGGATGTCGCCGCCAGAGCAGTACGACTCCGCCGTGAACGACATGGACCTCACCGAGGTCGAGCGGGCGGACCTCGACACGTCCATCGAGGTGGAGACGTCCAACACACGGTTCTATCTCGCGATGGCGGCTCGCCAGGACAACGCCACGCTATCGAGCGCATACAAGCGTCTGGCCAAGGTGGAGGCCGAGCACTGCTCCTTGTTCTGCAAACTGGCGAAGCTTCCCAAGCCCGCCGACCTGCTCGAGGCCGGTGACGAGCTCGGCTCCTGGCTCTCCGACATCGACGACAGCCTTCGCCGTGAGATGCGCGCCACCGAGCTGTACACCCAGTTCGCCGGGCGGGCCACCAACCCCCGCCTGCTCGAGGTCTGGAGCGCCGTGAGCTCCGTGGAAGCCGATCACATCGAACTCGATGGGTTGGCCAAGACCTACATCTGAAGCGCGGCTCAGAAGCGGGACCCCTCGGGTCCCGCTTCTCGCTAGATCTCCTTGAAGCGGAAGGCCTGCGCTGCCGCGTACACGATCACCATGGTGGCCGCGACGGTCACCATCACCGGGATCGCGATGGGGTAGTCCTTGCCGCTCGTGAGCACCATCGGGGCGCTGATCAAGGCGGCCGGCGAGAACAGCGCCATGACCTGCCACAGCGCCGAGATGGACAGGACCGCGAACACGCCGATCCCGATCCCGGCGGCTCCGGCCTGAGAGTCGACGAGCACGGACAGCAGCGTCATCACGGCAAGGAAGAACAGGGCCAGCGTGAGCCACGCGAACGTCCCCGCCCACAGCGCCGCCGGCGGCGCGTTCACGAATGCCACCCTGGTGACCGCCCAGGTCAGCGCGGTTCCGGCAAGCACGGTCGCGGACAGGAACAGCCCGTGCACGAGCGCCTTCGCGACCACGAACGCGGAGCGTGAGACCGGCTTGGTGACCACCAGGATCGCGGTGCCGCTCTTCCTCTCACCGGAGATGAGGTTGCCGTAGATGATGATGATCGCGATGAGCAGGATCTGCGTCAGGTTCTTCGTCCATTGGCCGTATGCGTCCAAGTACGTGGGAGTCGGGAGCGCCTGAAAGACCTTCGCCACCGCCGGGCCTCCCACAGCCGTGACGATCTGCGGCGTCCACTTGGCCATCAGAGGGCCGGACAGCGCGAAGAACAGCACCATCCCGGGCAACACCCATATGCGCCAGGTCCGCACGATCTCGAGTGCTTCCTTGCGAGCGAACACCGCGAAGCCCTTCATCGCCTGCCACCCCCAACGAGTTCCACGAACACCTCTTCGAGTCCCATCTCGCCCGCTTCCAGCCGCTTGAGACCGACCCCGGCCGAGGCGACCATCGCTGGGATCTCGTGCTGCGCCGCCGAGTCGTCCGAGACCGTCAACTCGATCGTGCCGTTGTTCCCACGCTCGAGTGCCGTGACCCACGGCCGCGTACCCAGCTGCCCGGCCAGCGCGTCAGCGCCTTCGGTCACCTCCACGACGACCTTGGAGGCCCCGTACCGCCTCTTGAGCTCGGCTATGGGAGCCTGCGCCACGACCTTGCCGTGATCCAGGATCGCGACGGTGTCGCAGATGCGCTCGACGTCCGCCAGGATGTGCGTCGAGAAGAACACCGTGGTGCGACCACGGAGCGAGGCGAGCATGTCCAGGACGTCCTTGCGGCCCATGGGGTCGAGCGCGCTCGTCGGCTCGTCGAGCATGAGCAGCTTGGGCGCATTGACGAGCGCCTGCGCCACTCCGAGCCGCTGCTTCATGCCCCTCGAGTAGCCGCCCACGAGGGTCTTGGTGCCACTCAGCCCGGCGAGGTCGAGCAAGACGCTCACCCGCTCCTCGAGCACCTCGCCCGAAAGACCGAACAGCTTTGCTGAGAAGCGCAGGAACTCCTGGGCTGTCATCCACTCGTAGAAGCCGGGGACGTCAGGGAGGAACCCGATACGACTGCGCACATCGTCGTCCGCGTCCGAAGCGTCGGTCCCCAGTATTCTCACGGAGCCGGACGTCGGTCGGGCAAGGCCGGTCATGATCCGCAGCGTGGTGGTCTTGCCCGCACCGTTCGGACCGAGGAACCCGAAGATCGAGCCCTCCTCGACGGTCAGGTCGACCCCGTCGAGCGCCATCATGTCGCCGTATCGCTTGGTCAACCCGCGGATCTCGACAGCCGTAGTCACCGCTGCTCGCCGTCCCCCGGCGTGCCGTAGAGCGAGTCGGCGGCAGCGGCGGCACGGTCCGACGCGGGCACCGCCGGTGGTTGGTCATCGGCGGGCTCGGGCTTGCGGCCCGCGAGCAGGTAGATGATCGCCCCGAGGCCGGAGTTGATGAACAGGATCACGAGCAGCCAGACCCACTTGCGGCCGCCGGTGACCTGCTCGACCGGCCGGCGATACAGGTCGAGGAGAGCGATGACCAGCATGACCACGGTGAACACGCCCACCACCGCGATGGCGACCCATCCTGCCGGTGGGATCTGTGAAAGGGGGACCTGCGTCGTCATCGTGCACTCTCCTTCTCACGGCCGGGCGGACAGGTCGCGGCGCATCTCGACACTGCGGCCGATACACAAGACGCCGCGACCAGGGGGCCGCGGGTCCGGGCCTCCCCTACGCCCCGCGCTCCGGATCGTAGTAGCCCCAGTCGTCGGCTTCGGTGTCCGGGGAGTCATCTCCGTGGTCGCGTGCTGCGGCCCCGGGCTCCTCGGCACGCGAGTGACCCGCACGGCCACTCGCACCGCGCGAGGGCGGACGCCGGCGCCCGGATGCGGGCCGGCGCGCGGCCATGACGTAGGCCGCACACCCGATGAGCCCACCAAGCACCACGGCGAGCACCCACGGCCACTTGCGCCCGCCTCGGAGATGATCGGCACGCAGCATCCATATCCCGTACAGGCAGGCGACCTGTGCCACCAGCTGCACGACGGCGAGAATGCCCGCCACCCACAACAGCCACGCCGGAACGCGCGACAAAAGCCCGGTCCCGCCGGCCGCCGACGCGCTGGTTTCCGCGGACTTGGTGCCGACCGCCTTCGCCGGCGCTGCCGCAACCGCGGTCGACTTCGGGTCCCGCACGGGATCGGGCGCGGGGCCCGCCACCGTCGGCGTGTAGGCCACCGGCCCGAGACCCAGCGTCGCCGGATACTTGACCGAGTCGGCGGAGGTGGACGACACAGCCTCGCCGATGGGCTTTCCCGGTGTGCCGGTCGCGGCCAGTTCGGAGAGCGTGACCATCCGGTACCCGTTGTCGCGCAGCCAGGCGCAGATCCGCGGGAGCGCGGCGACCGACCAGTCGTGTGTCTGGTGCAGCAAGATGATCGAGCCGGGGCGGACGTTGGCCGTCGCGTTGCGGAAGACCGCGTCCGAGGTGTAGTTCTTGGCGCCGCCGTGGGAGTCCTGGCTGTCGATCGTCCACAGGCCCAGTAGGTGGCCGGTGTCCGCGATGGCGGCCCTGCCTCCGTCGTCGATGAAGCCACCGCTCGGCCGCACCCACAGGGGCTCGCGGCCGGTGAGCTGCGCGATCCAAGCGTCGTCGTCGGTGATCTGGGAGCGGAGGATCTCGGGCGTACGCCCCTGCAGCGGCGTATGTGTCGCTCCATGGTTGCCGATCTCGTGTCCATGCTCCGAGGCGGACAGCACCCAGTTCGGATCGCCCTTGTACCGGTTCTTGATGAAGAAGAACGTGCCTTTGGCGCCGTAGCTGTCCAGGATGCCGACGACCTTCTTGGTGGCCGCGGTCGGCCCGTCGTCGATGGTGATGGCGACGGCCTTCTCCTTCGTCACCACACCCTTCATCGACTGGCCGACGTACCGGCTTCCCCACGAAGGCATCTGCGGCGCGGCGGTGGCCGACGGCACAGTGCCGGCCAGCGCGACGGTCACTAGCAGCGCGCTTGCGATGACGAGTGCCGCGGATCTGCTGGTCGTCCTCACCGGTCGTCCCCCTCTGCGCGAGTGGAGTCCGCGTCATCCGCAGGAGGCCGCGTGCCTCGCAGTCCGAAACGGCTGCGATGCTCCCCGGGCCTGCCGAGGATCAGGTCCGTGCGCGCCTTTGCCCTGACATCGGTGTCGCGTCGTCCGAGATCCCGCAGGAGCAGGAATGCGACGACCCCCACCGCAGCGATCGCGAGCAGCAAGGGAATGCCGAACCCGGCGATGAGCTCGCCCACAGTCACGCACCCCTCCCTTCGCTTTGCTCGCCTGTCGCGCCAACGCGGCATGCCCGCTCGAACGCTCCGCGCCACGCCGGCATCATCACATCGAGAGTGTACGCTCGGCCGATGTCGCTCGCAGCGCCTGCTACCGGCCTCTCGGCCACGAGCGACCTGAGCCGGGCAGTCAGCTCCTGCGCGCCACGATACCTGAACTGCGCCGGGTACAGCTCGGGATATGCCAAGTCGTCGGGCACAAGCGGGTAGCACCCTGCGTGGCACGCCTCGATCATCGCGATGCCGAAGAACTCGTTGGCGGCGGTCGACACCGCGATATCGGACGAGCGCAGCAGCCGCGCGTAGTCCTCGCGGCTCTCCGGCTCACCGATGTGCACGAGCCGCGGCCCCAGAGCGGACTCGGCCTGCGCGAAGCAGTCAGCGCGGTCGGCGAACGCCTGCCCCGCGACGGCCACTTCGAAATCGAGCTTCTCGGCTGCGAGCGCGGTCACGGCCTCGAAGAAGGTGTCGGGATCCTTGTCGTGCTCCCATCGGTGCGGCCACACGATCCGCGCGTGCGCGCTGCGCGTCACAGGGAGCGATTCGATGGCCGTCATGTCGATGGGCGGATGCAGCACTGCAGACTTCGCACGGATACGTTCCACGACGCGCTTGGGGTGGTGGTCTGGGAACCGCTTGAGGAACCCCGGTATCTCGCGAAGGAAGCCATCGAGGTTCCACGCGGTGTTGAACCAGCACTCGTCCGCGGCCAGCGCCGACGTGATGTTCGTCAGCGGGAACTGCAGGTCCCACTCGGCCTCGTGCCGAACGGGGTAGAGCAGCTGGTTCTCGTGGAAGTACACGACACTCGGAACGCCTGCGACAGCGTTGCCAGCCAGACCCCTGAACTCCGCGAGGTTCACGAAGGTCGACGCGAACACGAGGTCCCACCTGGCACCGGCGACGTGCAGTTCGAGGGCGCGGTCGGCCATGGTGATCCCCGCCCCGCGCATGCGCCACTTCCACTTGCGGGCAGGCAGCGTCAGCAGATCGGCCTCCCACTCGTCGCCCAGTCGTGCGAGGACACCATCCAGCACGGCGCGATGCGATC
Organism: Coriobacteriia bacterium; assembly: GCA_025361885.1. Taxonomy (GTDB): domain Bacteria; phylum Actinomycetota; class Coriobacteriia; order Anaerosomatales; family PALSA-660; genus JANYJF01. The sequence goes on along the minus strand of JANYJF010000035.1, from coordinate 21,336 downwards.
CGGCGTAGTAGGGCTCCAGGACCAGCACCCGGCGACGTGGCTGTGAGCACAGGGTGCTCACGCCTCGTCCTTCCATGGCGCCCCGACGGACACCTTCGGCTTCCGGTACGACGGGCACTTGAAGTCCCGGTACCGGGCCGAGGCGACAGCCTCGCTCACCATGGAGTCGAGGTCGAGTTCCGCCTCGCCCGCGATCACTTCCGCCACCGTCGCGTGTGTCTGGGGATTGCGCGGCATGAAGAGCGTGCAGCAGTCGGGGTCCTTGCGGATCGACAGCTCGTACGTGCCGATGCGGCGCGCGTCGACCGTGATCTCGTTCTTGTCCATACCGATCAGCGGGCGCAGGACGGGCAGTGTCGCGGCGTCATCCACCGCGGCGATGTTCTCGAGCGTCTGCGATGCAACCTGTCCGAGGCTCTCCCCCGTCACGATTCCTTTGGCTCTCTCGACCGCGGCGATGGCCTCCGCGACCCGAACCATCAACCTCCGGTAGAGGAGCACGCGCAGGTCGGGCGGGCACGTGAGAGAGATGCGTCGCTGGAGATCGCCGAACGGCACCGAGTACACGCGTCCGATGCCGAGGCCCCTGTCGAGGACCTGCGCGATCTCCATGACCGTGCGCGTGGATCCGTCAGACGTCGCGGGGTAGCCGGAGAAGTGCACACCGATGACCACTGCGCCTCGCTTCATCACCCGCCATGCCGCCACGGGTGAGTCGATACCGGATGACAGCAGCGCCACGACCTTGCCCGACGTCCCGACCGGCAGGCCCCCGGGACCGGGCAGCCTGCGGGCGTAGACGAACGCGTACCCCTCCACTATCTCCACTCGGCAGGTGACCTCGGGATTCGACAGGTCGACCTTGCGCTGGAACACGGACACGAGATGTGACCCGATGTCGATGTTCATCTGCAGCGACGAGGTCGGGTGGTCCGTGTTGGAGCGGCGGGCATCCACGCGGAACGACGCGAACTCTCCGGCTTCCCGCATAACGAGCGTGGCGGCCTGCAGGATGTCCTGTTCCTCGCGCGAACACAGCACGGCGTCGGAGACATGACTGACCCCGGGGATCGCGGAGCTCGCCTGGAGGACTTCCTCGCGAGAGACAGGGTCGTCCCCGAGGATGCGTATCATCACGCGCGCGGAGATGCGCTCCACGTCCCCGGCTGCGTCAAGGCCGCGTACGGCGGCCTTGAGGTTGATCCTGAGGCGGTCCTCGAACCTCGAGCGATTGTGGCCCTTCAGGCCGATCTCGTGGTAGTGGACCAGAGCGGCGCGTTCGAACACGGGCATCGCCTTCTTACTTGATGCCATCCTTCACGCGCTCGTAGCTCACGTCACCGGACGCTATCTCGTCGAGCGCCAGCGTGAGCGGCTTGGTCGACGTGATCTGTGCGATCTGCGGCGCCGACATCGTCAGCAGCGCCTGGTCGCGCACGCCATGCAGCATATCGTTGATCTGGCGGGCACGCTTGGCTGAGACGATGCAGAGGGTGTACTTGGAGTCCACCTTCGAAAGCAGCAGGTCGATCTCGGGCTTGATGACCATGAGGAGTCAGCCTCTATCCTTCTTCGTCGGGACGGGCGGGTTGCTCTTCGCCCACAGAACGGATCATACCGACCAACTCGTCGGTCGCCCGCGACACGTCGTCGTTTATTACCACATAGTCGTATGTTCCCTCAAGCGTCAGCTCATGCTCGGCGGTCACCATACGGGTCCTGATCTGCTCTTCCGTCTCCGCTCCGCGTTTTCGGATCCGTGCGGCGAGCTCTTCGGTCGTCACTGTCTTGACGAAGATGAGACGGCTGCGCTTCATCTGGTCGCGGACCTGCCTGGCGCCCTGCGGGTCGATCTCCAGGATGACATCGACGCCTTGCGCGAGGCGGCGCTCCACCGCCGAGCGGAGTGTGCCGTACCGGTTTCCATGCACTTCGGCGTGCTCCAGGAACTCGCCGTGGTGGACTCTCGCCTCGAACTCGCTCGCGGTCAGGAAGAAGTAGTCCACTCCATCGCGCTCGCCAGCCCGCGGGGTGCGCGTCGTTGCGGAGACGGAGACCCACAGGCCGGGGACCCTGGCGGTCAGCTCCCGCACCAAGGTCCCCTTACCGGCTCCGGACGGACCGGAGATTATGAACAGATGTCCTTCGCGCATCGGACCTGGCATCCGCCGTTCCTTCTCGTGATGGCGGACCGTCAGCCTAGGCGCTCCAGCAGCATCTCGCGCTGCCGGGCTCCGAGTCCTTGGACGCGACGCGATTCCGAGATCCCGAGCTCCGTCATGACCTTGGCAGCCTTCGCCTTGCCGAAGCCGGGCAGGCTCTCCAGCAGGGTCGACACCTTCATGCGTGCCACGATCGGATCGTCCGACTTCTTCATCAGACCGGCGAACGCGATCTTGCCGCTCTTGATCTCAGCTCGCAGGGCCGCGCGCTTCTGACGCGCTTCGGCGGCCTTCTTGAGCGCGGCTTGGCGGTCGGCGGGGGTAAGGGGCGGTAGCGCCATTGTTCCTCCTGTTGTCCTCCCGAGATGCGGGCGGTCTCTCCGCGTCCCGACGCGCAAAGCCGGGACGATCACGTTGCACAACACCCTCGATGTTAGCGTTGACCTGCGGCAATGCCAATAGCTACTTCTCGAGCCGACGACTTCCGGGCGAGTACAGAGGCACCCCGGAGGCGCAGAGGCCACACGCATCGGCCTCCCAAGATTCCACCTTGAGTCCAAGGAGAGGGTACAGCTCGAGGTCGAACACCTTCGGTCCGCCGCGATCGATGAGCGACGCGACCGCAACGGGCACCCCGCCTCCCTCGCGCACCGATTCGATGACCTCCGCCACGCTACCACCCGTTGTGACCACGTCTTCCACGATGAGCACCCGCTCGCCAGGATGGATCTTGAATGCCCGCCTGAACGACATCCGGCCTTCGTGTCGCTCGCTGAAGATGAACCTGACCCCCAGGGCTTGCGCCACGGCGAACCCGATGATGATGCCGCCTACCGCCGGGGCGGCGACGAGGTCGATCCGCATGTCGCCGATGCGGTCCACGAGCGTGCGGGCTAGGCGCGTGGTGAGCGCCGGGTCCTCGAGGACGCGAGCACATTGGACGTACGTGTCGGAGTGACGGCCGGAAGTCAGCTGGAAGTGGCCGCTCAGGATCGCCTTCGAATCCTTGAGGGCGCCGAGGACCTCGGAGTCGGTCATTGCGTGGGCGATGTGGGAATCGTCGGACATGGCTGGTGTTCCCTACTCTTCCTCGAGGATGTGGTCGAAAGCGGCCGCGGGGTCGGCGGCGGCGGTGATGGGACGGCCGATGACCAGATGCGACGCGCCAGCCTGTATCGCCGCAAGCGGCGTGGAGGTGCGAGCCTGGTCGTCCGGCGTCGAAGCCCAGGAGGGCCGGATCCCGGGCGTGACGATGAGTGTGTCCATCCCCAGCATGCCGCGCAGGTCGCGGGCCTCCCGCGGCGAGCAGACCACGCCGTCCGCGCCCGCGCGGTGTGCCAGGCCGGCGAGCTCCCATACCTGTTCGGCGGGGCCGCGGCTGACGCCGGTCTGAAGCAGTGTCGCGACGTCGATGCTCGTGAGCACCGTTATGGCGAGGACAGCGGGGGCGCGCACGCCAGCCTGCTCGGCTCCTTCGCGGGCGCCCTGCACCGCCGCCGCGATCATGTCGTGACCGCCGGACGCGTGGACGGTGATCATCCCCGCGCCGAGTCCGCCCAATGCGAACGCCGCGCCGCGGACCTGGTTGGGTATGTCGTGGAGCTTCAGGTCGAGGAACACATCGAACCCGAGATCCCGCAGTTGACGCACGATGCCCGGACCCTCCGCGTAGTACAGCGTCATGCCGACCTTGACCCACTTCGCCCGGCCCGTGAGCGCACGCCCGCACGCGAGCGCCGAGAGCGCGTCGGGCTGGTCCAGCGCGACGATGATGCGGTCCTTCAGCGACATGTCGAAGCCTCTCTCTTCAGCCCCTCAGCGCGCCGGTCAACTCGCTCGCCCGCGCGATACCGTGCTCGCGGCAGAATGCCACGATGCCGTCGATCACCCGCAGTGTCGCCGTAGGGTCCACGAAGTTGGCGGTTCCCACCGCGACCGCCGACGCGCCGGCGAGCATGAACTCCACAGCGTCCTCGCCTGTCATTATCCCGCCCATCCCGATCACCGGAATACCGACAGCTCTCGAGACCTGCCACACCATGCGAAGGGCGACCGGCTTGATCGCGGGGCCGGACAGGCCACCCACGGCACGGGCCAGCTTCGGCTTGAAGGAGTGCGCATCGATCGCCATCCCGAGCAGCGTGTTTATCAGGCTCACCGCGTCGGCGCCCTCCGCTTCCACCGCGCGTGCGATCTCCGCGATGTCGGTGACGTTGGGGCTCAGCTTCACGATCAACGGCTTTCCGGTCACCGCGCGCACTCTGCGCGTCACTTCGGCTGCGGAGGAGCAGTCCGTCCCGAAGGCCATGCCGCCGGCATCCACGTTCGGGCACGATATGTTGACCTCGAGCGCATCGATTCCGACCTCGGCGTCCAAGCGCTCCACGACCGCGACGTACTCCTCGACGCTGTGCCCCGAGACGTTCACGACAACGGGCACGTCCCACGTGGACAACCACGCCAGGTCACGTGCGATGAAGACCTCGACCCCCGGGTTCTGCAGGCCGATGGAGTTGAGCATCCCCGACGCGGTCTCGGCGATGCGAGGCGACGCGTTGCCCGCCCACGGCTCGAGCGAGACGCCCTTGGTGACGAGCGCGCCGAGGCGTGAAGGCTCCACGAATGCCGCGTACTCGAATCCGGAAGCGAACGTGCCCGAGGCGCTCATCACCGGGTTGCGCAGCTCGATGCCCGCCACCTTCACCCTCAGGTCGACGGTTCCTGTTTGGTTGTCGGTCACACTCGACTCAACGTCCGGGCCGGTTCGCGAGCCTTGCTCATGGTGCCGGTCAGTGTCGCGGGGGGACTTCGGAGGCATCCCACAGCACCTCCTTTGCGTCGAAGACCGGGCCGTCGCAGCACGCCCGCTTCTGCCCGGACCGCGTGGCGACCACGCACGACAGGCAGGCGCCGATCCCGCACGCCATAAGTCGCTCGAGCGACACTTGGCAGGGAACACCCGCGTCGGCGGCCATGCGGGCAACCGCTCGCTCCATGACCTCCGGGCCGCACGCGTACACGACGTCCGGGCGGTCCTCGGCGAGCAGGCGCCCGGCGGGCGCGGTCACGAACCCGTGCTCCCCCGCCGAGCCGTCGTCGGTCGCGAGCACGACCCGACGCGCGTGCGCCTCGAACACGTCGAGGGCCACGAGGCGCTCCTTCGTCGGAGCGCCAAGCGCGACCGAAGCGGCCACTCCCAGGTCGGCGAGACGCGCCACCAGCATACCCATCGGCGCGGCTCCGAGCCCTCCGGCGACGAGCAGCGCGTGCGCGGCACCGTCGGGTACGGTCCAGCCGCGACCCAGCGGCCCGATGACGTCCATCTCCTCACCCGGGGCGCGTGCGGCGAGAGCGCGGGTGCCCTCCCCGAGCACCTGGTACAGGATCTCGATGCGCTCGCCACCGGCGAGATGCACCGAGAACGGCCGCCGCAGCAGGAACGAGGAGCCGCGCGCGATACGCAGGTGCACGAACTGGCCGGGCTCAATGCGCGCGGCGACGCGCGGGGCGTGCAAGGCGATAAGACCCACGCCGGTCGCGACGCGGTCGTTCGCCAGGACGGTGACGCGCTCCAGCAGCGGATGCTCAATAGAGGCCGAGATGTCGCCGGCACAGATCACGCCGACGCCTCGCCCTCGAGCAGCGGCGAGCGCCTCACCGGCGCGGGCGGCACCCACTGCGGGTAGTCCTGCAGCGCGCTGACGTCGAGCCGCATTTCCTTGATCGCCTCGATGGCCTGCACGGCCGCCTGCGCGGCCTCCATCGTCGTGATATTCGTGATCCCATGGCGGATGGCGGCCGCGCGGATCTGGTAGCCGTCGCTTCGAGTCTCTCGTCCGAACGGAGTGTTGATCACGATCTGCACCTCGTCATTGGTCATCGCGTCGACGATGTTGGGACGTCCTTCGTGGACCTTCAGGACCTCGGTGACCGGTATGCCGGCGGCCCGAAGCGCCTTAGCGGTGCCGCGGGTGGACAGCAACCGGAACCCAAGCTGGTTGAGATGCCTCGCCACACCCACGAGGGCGCGCTTGTCTCCGTCGCACACGGAGACGAACGCGGTCCCCTCGTGCGGCAACGAGTAGTCGATGGCGAGCTGGCTCTTGGCATACGCCGCCGGGAAGTCGGCGGCCGAGCCCATCACCTCGCCGGTGGACTTCATCTCCGGACCCAGCACCGAGTCGGCGCCCGGGAACCGTCCGAAGGGCATGACCGCCTCCTTGACGCAGAAACGGCCGAGATCGCGGCGCTCGTCGGGCAGCGCCAGGTCGGCCAGCAGCTCGCCGGCCATCACCCGCGCGGCCACCTTCGCCAGAGGAACGCCCGTCGCCTTGCTCACGAACGGGACCGTGCGGCTGGCGCGCGGGTTGACCTCCAAGACGTAGACCGTGGCGTCCTTGACGGCGAACTGGATATTGATCAAACCGTGACAGCCGATCTCCATCGCGATGCGCCGCGTGTACCCGCGGATCTCCTCGACCGTGGCGTCGCCAAGCGTGAAGTGCGGGATGCAGCAGGCGGAGTCGCCGGAGTGGATGCCGGCCTCCTCGATGTGCTCCATGACGCCGCCGATGTAGACGTCCACGCCGTCGCACACGGCGTCCACGTCGACCTCGATGGCGCCCTCCAGGAACCGATCGAGCAGCACCGGATGGTCGGGGCTGACCACGACCGCGTCTGCCACGTGCTTGAGCATGTACTCCTCGTTGTAGGCGATGACCATGCCTCGCCCGCCCAGCACGTAGCTCGGGCGCACGAGCAGCGGGTAGCCGATGCGGGCGGCGACCTCTACGGCCTCGGAAGCGGAACGCGCCGTGCCTGCGGCCGGGTAGGCGATGCCGAGCCGGTCGAGCACCTCGGCGAACCGTTCACGGTCCTCGGCCAGGTCGATGGCCTCGGGCTTCGTGCCCAGGATCGGCACGCCCGCGTTTTCCAGCGCGCGAGCGAGCTTCAGCGGCGTCTGGCCTCCGAAGGTCACCAGCACGCCGACCGGCTTCTCAGCGTCGACGATGTCCATGACGTCCTCGAAGGTCAGTGGCTCGAAGTAAAGGCGGTCAGATGTGTCGTAGTCGGTGGAGACGGTCTCCGGGTTGCAGTTGACCATCACGGTCTCGAAGCCCGCGTCGTGCAGCGCGTAGGACGCGTGCACGCAGCAGTAGTCGAACTCGATGCCCTGCCCGATGCGGTTCGGGCCGGCTCCCAGGATCATGACCCGAGGCCGTGTCGCCGGCGCCACCTCGTCCTCTTCCTCGTACGTCTTGTAGTAGTACGGCGTGGTCGCGAGGAACTCGCCCGCACACGTGTCGACCGACTTGAAGGTAGCCTTCACGCCGAGGTCGAGCCTGCGCGCGCGGACCCTCACCTCGTCAGTGCCCGTCAGGTAGCCGAGCTGCGGGTCCGACAGGCCGTGCTGCTTGGCCTTGCGCATCAGCCCCTCGTCCATCTCTTCCAGTGAGACGGTGCGCACCATACCCTCGACCTCGACTATAGACTTCACGTGATCGAGGAACCACGGGTCGATCCTGGTGAGGCCCGCGACTTCCTCGACGCTGCGTCCGCGCCACAGCGCGTCCGCGATGTAGAACATCCGGTTCTCGTTGGGGACTGTCAGGCCTCGGTCGAACTTGAGCTCGTCGAACGTGTCATGGCCGTCAGCGCCCAGGCCACGGCGGCCATTCTCCAGCGAGCGGAACGCCTTACCGAGCGCCTCGGGGAACGTGCGGCCGATCGCCATGGCCTCGCCCACCGACTTCATGCGCGTGGTGAGCGTGGTGTCGGTGCCCTTGAACTTCTCGAAGGCCCACCGCGGCACCTTGACCACCGTATAGTCGATCGACGGCTCGAAGCACGCCGGTGTGACCTTGGTGATGTCGTTGGAGATCTCGTCGAGCGTATAGCCGACGGCCAGCTTCGCCGCGATCTTGGCGATCGGGAAGCCCGTCGCCTTCGAGGCCAGCGCGCTCGAGCGCGACACGCGCGGGTTCATCTCGATGACGACCATGCGACCGTCGAGAGGGTTCACGGCGAACTGCACGTTGGATCCACCGGTGGTCACGCCTATCTCGCGAAGGATGGCCAGGGAGGCGTCCCTCATCGTCTGGTACTCCCGGTCCGTGAGCGTCTGCGCCGGCGCGACGGTGATGGAGTCGCCGGTGTGCACCCCCATGGCGTCGACGTTCTCGATCGAGCACACGATCACGGCGTTGTCGTTGACGTCGCGCATGACCTCCATCTCGTACTCTTTCCAGCCGATCACACTCTCCTCGACCAAGACTTCGCTGACGGGTGAGAGCGCGACGCCGTGCGACACCTGCTCGCGCAGCTCGTCGATGTTATAGACGATGCCTCCGCCTGCGCCGCCCATCGTGAACGACGGGCGTATGACCAGCGGGAAGCCCATATCGCTCGCGATCGCCTCAGCGTCGGCGACCTTGTACGCGTAGGCCCCACGCGGCACTTCCAGCCCGATGCGCGCCATGGCCTCCGCGAACAAACGGCGGTCCTCGCCCTTGCGGATGACCTCCAGCGTAGCGCCGATCATCTCCACCCCGTAGCGATCCAGCACGCCGCTCTCCGCCAGCGCGACAGCGCAGTTCAGCCCCGTCTGGCCACCCAGCGTGGGCAGTAGCGCGTCGGGACGCTCGCGAGCGATGACCTTCTCGACGAACTCGGGCGTCACCGGCTCCACGTACGTGCGGTCGGCGAACTCGGGGTCCGTCATGATCGTGGCCGGGTTCGAGTTCACCAGCACGACGCGATAGCCGTCCTCACGGAGCACCTTGCACGCCTGGGCGCCGGAGTAGTCGAACTCACAGGCCTGGCCGATGATGATCGGGCCGCTTCCTATGACCAAGATGGTCTTGATGTCGTCGCGACGGGGCACGCGGTCTCCTTGTTCTTCGGCATCCACTCGTTCCGGGACGAAGGCGGCCCGAGGCCGCCACGGTCCCTCAGCGCGCGCGGGCCGGAGCCCCCGCGGCTGCCGATCCTCGAGCCTTAGGGGACGATCATCACCGGTACTGACGCCTGACGAACCAGCGTCATCGACGCCGAGCCCACGAGCGCCTCCGCGAGCGCGTTGCGGCCCCGGGTACCCATCACGATGCCCGTGATGCCGCTGTCGTGCACCTCGCCGAGGATCTCGCGCTCCGGCGTGCCGTAGCGAAGCGTCGGGGACGCGGTGATCCCCTTCTCCTTCGCGAGATCCGCCAGGTTGCGAAGGTGGAACTCGGCGCCCATCTCGGTGCGACGGCCCCGCTCGTCTGTGGGAGGCGCCGGCAGGACGTGCAGGATCCGGATCCAGGCGATGGCCTTGGCGGGAAGCAGGACCGACGTCTGGAGCGCGCGCGTGGCCGCGCCAGAGAAGTCAGTCGGCACCAGTAGGCGCGAAGCGAACTTCCGCGCGAGGTCCGCGGGATCGGCCGCCATGCGCAGCAGGTCGTATCTGATCATCAGGGTCGGGCAGGCCGCCTCTTTGGCCACGCGCTCCGACACCGAGCCCACGAACAGCTGGTCTCGCACGCTCTTGCCGGAAGACCCACACACGATCGCGTCCACGTTGGCTTCGGCCGCCAGAGCAAGCAGTTCCGAGTACGGCTGGCCCGCCAGAATACGGACCTCGACATCCAAGCCGGCATCCTTGAGCGGGATGATGACCTCGCGCATGGCGTCGCGTGCGGCATCCACCTTGGTGGCGATGACCGGCCCCTCCAACCCGGAGGCCTCCACCACATGCGCAACGACAGCGCGACGCACCCCTAGAGCCGCGAGCCCCGTGGCAAAGCGGATCACCAGGTCGCATTCGTCGGAGAAGTCGGTCGGGATCATCACCGTGCGAAGCAATCGAATCAGCCCCCTGCTCTGCTACCTGACAGATAGTCGGTCGATCCATCCATCAGCGCCATGAATGCGCTGAACAGATACCGCGAATCGTGCGGACCCGGTGCGGCCTCCGGGTGGTACTGCACCGAGAACGCCGGCACATCGAGGCAGCGGATGCCCTCGACCGTCATGTCGTTGAGGTTGACGTGCGTGAGCTGGACGCGGCCGAACCTGGGCGAGATGACGACCGGCACCGCTCCCGAAGTCACCCAGGCCTCGAGATCCGCGGGGTCGTGAGCGACGCCCCCGGCGTTCGGAGGATCGAGCTCGCCGATCGAAGCGAAGTCGACACAGAAGCCGTGGTTCTGGCTGGAGATCTCCACGCGCCGCGTCAGCAGGTTCATCACCGGATGGTTGCCGCCGCGATGGCCGTACTTGAGCTTGTACGTCTTCGCACCGAGCGCGAGCGAGAGCATCTGGTGACCGAGACATATCCCGAACACCGGGACCTTGCCGAGCAGTTCGCCGAGCGTTCCATGCAGATAGCCGACGGCTGAGGGGTCGCCCGGGCCGTTGGCCAGGAACACCCCATCCGCGGACATCGCGAGGATCTCATCGGCAGAGGTGGTCGGCGGCACGACGGTCACCGAGCAGCCGGCGTCGGACAGGCGCCGCAGGATGTTGAATTTGATGCCGGAGTCGAACGCCACGACATGGTGGCGCGCCTCGACCGGCAGGACGCCCGTGTCGATCGGCAGGCAGCCGGTCGGGTCCTCGCTCCCCCACACATACGCCTCGGGCACGGCGACCTCGCGGACCAGATCGCGGCCCACGAGCCCCGGCGAGGCCGCCGCTTTGGCGGACAGCGACGCGGGATCGAGGTCGAGAGTCGAGATGACCGCGCGCATCGCGCCCCGCTCGCGCAGATGCCGCGTGAGGCGCCGGGTATCGACGCCCTCGATGCCGACGACGCCCTGCTTCGCCAGGAAGTCGGGTACCGACTGCTCGGAGCGCCAACTCGAGGGCCGGCGGCACATCTCGCGGACCACGAAGCCCCGGGCGAAGACGCCGCGGGACTCCATGTCAGCGCCGTTGACCCCGTAGTTGCCGATGTGGGGCATGGTCATGGTGACGATCTGGCCGGCGTACGAAGGGTCCGACAAGATCTCCTGGTAGCCGGAGAGCGACGTGTTGAAGCACAGCTCGCCGTCGGCTTCACCCTCGGCGCCGCAGGCGACGCCGAAGAAGTGTGTGCCGTCCTCGAGCGCCAGCAGTGCCCGCCGCGCTTCCGTCACCGCTCGACCACCTTCCCGCCCTTCAGTGCCCACTCCCCATCGACCAGCACTTCCGTGGCCTTCCCGAGCAGTTTAGCCCCTAGGAACGCCGAGTTGCGCGACGTGCCGACGAACCACTCACGCGTGACCTCCACGCGTGCCTCCGGGTCCACGATCGTCAGCGTGCCGGGTCGACCGACCTCGATGCGCTGCTCGGGGATCAGCGGCACGCACGAGCGCGGCCCGTGGCACATCCACTGCGCCACCTGCGACCAGGTGACACGGCCGCAGGCCACCAGATGCGTGTTGACCAGCGACAGCGCCGTCTCCAGCCCCGTGGTGCCGAACGGAGCGAGCTCGAACTCGAGCTGCTTCTCATGCGCGGCGTGCGGGGCGTGATCGGTAGCGATGGCGTCGACGGTGCCGTCCACCAAGCCGTCGAGCAGGGCTTCGCGATCGGCGGCCGTGCGCAGCGGCGGGTTCATCTTGCGGTTGGTGTCGTACGTCAGGTCCAGCATGTCCTCGTCCAGGAACAGGTGATGCGGGGTGACCTCGCACGTCACGGGAAGGCCCGCGGCCTTGGCCACACGGATGAGCTCCACCCCGCGGGCGGTCGAGACGTGCTGGACGTGCACACGGCAGCCCGTGAGCTCGCACAGCGCGATGTCGCGGGCGATCATGATCTCCTCGGCGGCGGCCGGGTAGCCCGGCAGACCCAAGCGGGTGGAGACCACGCCTTCGTTGACGACGCCCCGGCCTGCCAGCGCGTCGTCCTGGCAGTGCGACATGAGCGTGACCGGGAACATCTTCGCGTAGTCCATGACCCGGCGCATGACGCCGGAGTCCTGGACGCAGCGGCCGTCGTCGGAGAACGCGACGGCTCCGGCGTGGTGCATGTCGCCGATCTCGGCCATCAGTTCGCCGGCCTGCTTGACGGTCATGGCGCCGACCGGGAACACCTGCACGGGGAAGCCATCGTCTGCCAGGTCCATCAGCGCGGTGATCGCGGAGCCCTCGTCGGCAACGGGCTCGGTGTTAGGCATCGGGCAGATGCCGGCGAAGCCGCCGTGCGCGGCGGCGCGCTTGCCGCTCGACACAGTCTCCTCGTCCTCGCGACCGGGCTCGCGCAGGTGGACGTGCAGGTCCACGAGACCCGGCAGGACGACCTTCTCGGCACACTCGATGGTGACGCCCTTGGGTATGGTGAGGTCCTCGCCTATCTCGACGATCACGCCATCGCGGATGACCACGTCGGCGACCGTGTCGAGACCCGCGGCGGGGTCGACGAGGCGACCTCCCTTAAGCAGCAGCGCCACTGTCGGCACCTCCAAGTAGCAGGTACATCACGGCCATGCGGACCGCGACGCCGGATTCGACCTGACCGAGCACGAGCGACCGGGCATGGTCCGCCACGTCCGAGGAGATCTCGACTCCCCGGTTCATCGGCCCGGGATGCATGATCACGAGTTCCGGCTTGGCAGCCGACAGGCGCTTCATGTTCATACCGTACAGCCGCGCGTACTCGCGAAGACTCGGGAAACCGGCCTCGTCGAATCGCTCCATCTGGATGCGCAGCATGTAGGCGACGTCGAGGCGCGGGAGCACCTGATCGAAGTCGTAGGCGACCTCGGCGCCCAGGATGTCGGGACGCGCGGGCAGCAGCGTCGGTGGCGCGATGATGATCGGCGTGGCGCCGACCTTGCGCAGCGCCGGCACGAGCGACCCGGCGACCCGCGAGTGCGCGATGTCGCCTACGATCCCGACCGTCAGCCCCTCAAGGTGCCCCAGGTTCTGCCGCATGGTATAGAGGTCGAGCAGGGCCTGCGTGGGGTGCTCGTGCACGCCGTCGCCGCCGTTGACCACAGAGCAGTCCATCATCTCGGCGATGATCTGCGGCGCGCCGGCGTACTTGTGCCGCACGATGACAAGGTCGCAGGACATGGCCGCCAGCGTCGCCGCCGTGTCGCGAAGGCTCTCGCCCTTGACCGTCGCGGAGGAGGAGGCGGTGAAGTTCACGCCGTCGGCACTGAGGCGCTTGGCGGCGATCTCGAAGCTCATCCGGGTGCGCGTGGACGGCTCCAGGAACAGGTTGATGACCGTGCGACCGCGCAGCGTCGGCAGCTTCTTGATGCGCCGTTCGTTGACCTCGGCGAACGATTCGGCGGTGTCGAGGATCAGCGCGATGTCGTCGGCGGTCACGTCATCCATGGTCATGAGATGTCGGGAGGACAGCATGGCGGTCACTCGCCCCCGTCCTGCTCGAGGATCTCGACCGAGTCGCGGCCGTCGGTCTCACTCAGGGACACCTTCACGCGCTCGCGACCGGCCGTCGGGACGTTCTTGCCCACGTAGTCGGCGCGGATGGGCAACTCCCTGTGACCGCGGTCGACGAGCACCGCGAGTTGGATGGTACGGGGACGGCCGTAGTCCATGATCGCATCCATCGCGGCACGTATGGTCCGCCCCGTGAACAGCACGTCGTCGACGACCACGATCGTGCGGCCCTCGACGTCGAACGGGATGTCCGTGCGACGGACCTCCGGAGCAAGGCGAGTCGCGACGTCGTCGCGGTAGAACGAGATGTCGATGCTGCCGACGGGCACGGCGACGCCCTCGATGGCGCGGATCCGCTCCGCCAGACGCACCGCGAGGTGTGCTCCCCTCGTCACGATGCCCGCGAGGGCGAGTCCCTCACAGCCCTTGTTGGCCTCCAGGACCTCGTGCGCGATGCGCGTCAGCGCACGGTCGATCGCGACGGAGTCCATCACCTCGGCCTTCGTTCGATATGCCATGGTCGTGCCCTCGCCCGCCTTCCTCGACGTCGAAGCGCCTCGAAGATACGAAGACGCCTCCCTGCGTGGTGGCAAGAAGGCATCGAAAGAAGCTGGTATGCTCCCGCGCTTCTTCCCGAGAGTCGTCCGCTCGGGTCTCGCGCGTTCTTTTCGGCGTCCTTGCCGGCCTCGCAGAACCGGGTTTAAAGGTCTGCCCAAGACTACGGTATGGGCGACGAAGTCGCAAGGAGCATCGACAGGGATGCCGCGCGGCGTACACGCGAAGGGCGGCCGCTGATAGGCGGCCGCCCTTCGCGTGTTCCACACAATCAAGGAGTCCTGCTCGCTCGGGTGTCTCACGTCCGCGCAGGCCCATGGTCGCGTCCGCGAGTGACGTAGCCGTGTCCCACTGGTGGAGATGGCGTGGAGACGCCGTCTGCACCTGCGGCATGCGAGGGTCTCTCGTCTAGCCGGCTGCGGACTTCTTGCGACCGCCTTCGAGCGGAAGTCTGATGGCGAACGTCGTGCCGCGACCGACCTCGGATTCGAAGGTGACGCCCCCGCCGTGGTAGTCGATGATCTCGCGCACCACCGCGAGCCCGATGCCGAAGCCCGAGCGCGCCCGCTCCCTCGCCGCGTCGGAGCGCCAGAACCGGGTGAACACGTGGTCCCTCTCGTCGGCGGGGATGCCGATGCCGGTGTCCGCCACCGTGACCACCGCCTGCCCCTTCTCACGGAAGAGCCGGACCGTCACGACGCCCCCCTCGGGCGTGTAGCGCGCGGCGTTGCCGAGCAGGTTCGAGAACGACTGCGCGAGTCGGTCCGCGTCGCCGCGCACACGCACGCCCTCGGCTATGTCGTCCACGAGCGTCAACTCCAGCGACTCCATGAGCGCGCGGTGCGTCTCGACGGCCTGCGCGAGCGGGCCCGCCAGGTCCATCGGCTCCATGTGGAACGTGACGGAGCGTCGCTCGAGCCTTGAGAGCTCCAGGATCGAGTCCGCGAGACGCGACAGGCGCATCGTCTCATCGCGCACGATCCCGAGTTGATGCTCGTCGGTGGGCAGCACGCCATCCTGCATCGCCTCGACCTGCGCCTGGATCGCCATCAGCGGCGTGCGAAGCTCGTGGGCGACGTCGGCGGTCAGCCGCCGTTCGAACTCGCGCTCCGCCTCGATGGAATCGGCCATCTGGTCGAGCGTGCGCCCGAGCACTCCCACGGGGTCCTCGCCGGTCATGCCGGTGCGCGCGCCGCGCTCGCCGGACCGCAGGGCCGCGGCGGTGCGAGTCACCAGGTCGATCGGCTTGGTGAACCGGCGTGAGTACACGACACCGGCGAACGACGCCAGAAGCACGGCGAGCGCCGCCGCGACAGCGAGGCCATCGAACGATGCGGCGCGGAACTCGATGTCGCGCTGTGTGAGCAAACCTCCGGGCGCGAGCGAGGCGACCTTGACCGAGCCGACAGTCGTGGAACCCACGACGACAGGGACCTGCACGACGGGCTGTGGCATGGCGCCGGGCTTGGACTTCGCCCCCTGCTGGCCCGTGAGGGCCCCCGACAGGCCGAGCGGTCCGGCGTCCGTCTCAAGCGACACGCTGTCCACGAGCACCTTGGCTTTGGAGTCGAGGATCTGCAGCCGAAGGTCGTTGGCGACCGCGAGGCGCGCGATCTGCGCGAGCGACGCCTCCTGCCAACCGCCGTAGTACGCGTATGAGTCGCCGGTGACGGACGACAGGCTGACCGCCGAGGATTGCACTCCGGCGCGGACGTATCCCTCGAACAGCTGTTGCCATGCGTATGTCAGGATGCCCGCGGCGAGCAGCGCCGTGAACGCCGCGACGGCTGCGAACGCGATCCCGAGCTGGAAACCGAGCCCGCGACGATGCATCAGCAGGCGGCCTCCGCCTCTGTCGGCTCGAAGCGATATCCAACCCCGGTGACGGTGTGGATGAACCGCGGCTCACGGGGATCGTCACCGAGCTTGGAGCGCAGGTTCTTCACATGCGAGTCGATCGCCCGCTCGTAGCCTTCGAAGTCGTAGCCGAGCACCTTCTCTACCAGCTCCATCCGCGAGTAGACGCGTCCCGGGTAGCGGGACAACGTGACGAGCAGCTTGAACTCGCTGGCGGTGAGCTCCACTTCATGACCGTCCAGCAGCACGCGGTGTGCCTTCAGGTCGATCTCGAGACCGTCGAACACCAGGCGATCGCGTTGCGGGTCGGACTCCGCGTGGGCCCGGCGAAGCAGCGCACGGACACGCGCGACCAGCTCGCGAGGACTGAAGGGCTTGACGAGATAATCGTCGGCACCGAGCTCGAGGCCAGCGATGCGCTCCTCCTCGGTCCCTTTGGCCGTGAGCATGATGATCGGGACGTCGGAGCTGTCGCGGAGCCTTCGGCAGACCTCCTCGCCCGACACCTTCGGAAGGTTGAGGTCCAGGACCACGAGGTCGAAGGCGTGCCGGGCAGCGGCCTCCAGAGCGGCCGCACCGTCGGCGGCGGGCGTGACCCAGTATCCCTCACGCTCCAGGTAGGCTTGGACAGCGTCGCGGATGACCGTGTCGTCCTCGACGAGAAGGACCCGCTGCGTTGCCGCCCGGTCGACCAGGCTCACGGCGCGACCGGCAAGGAGAAGGTGAACGTCGAGCCATCGCCCGGCGTGCTGTCGACCTGGAGATCGCCCTTGTGGGCGGTCATGATCTGCTTAGCCAGGAACAGTCCCACACCCACGCCCCCGAACGTGCGGGTGTCCGACATGTCGGCCTGCGTGAATCGCTCAAGGACTTGCTCGACGTCCGCGGCGTCGATCCCGATCCCCTGGTCGGAGACCGCGACTTGGACGCGATCGTTCTCGGCGCTGACTCGTACGCCGACCTCTCCACCGTCCGGCGAATACTTCACCGCGTTGGACACGAGCGAACGGACGACCCTGGCGATGCGCTCCCGATCGGCAGCGACCAGGGGCAGGCCTTCGGGCGCGTCCACGACGAGCCTGTGCGCCGGTCCCAGCTCCACTTGGCCGGCCGAATCTCGCACGATACCGGCCAGGTCGATGTTCGCGAGGTCGAGTCTCAGGGGCCCTGCCTGGATCTGCGTCAGGTCGAGCAGGTCGTCGATCAGCCCGCGCATGGTGTTGCCGCGCTCGCGGATCTTGCCGAGCATCTGAGCGAACAACTTGGGCTTCTCGCGCAAGTCGATCTGCCCCATCAGGTCGGCATACCCGATGATGGAGGTCAGGGGTGTGCGCAACTCGTGGGAGACCATCGACAGGAAGGTCGCCTTCGTGAGCTCGATGTGCCGGGCCTCGGTGATGTCGACGAACATGCCCACGAGTCCGCTGACCTGTCCGTCGCAGTCGTGAAGCGGCGCCACGGAGACCCGGATCTCAATGCGGGTGCCGTCCCTGCGCTTCGCACCACGCTCCGTGACATATCCATCATCGTCCGCGATGGCGCGCTTCGAACGCGCCTCGAAGTCCTCGAGGAACTCGTCCTGGACCACCGGGCGATAGTCGTTGCCCATCATCTCCTCGGTGCAGTAACCGAACAGCTCCTCAGCGGTGGGGTTCCACATCGTGACGCGCCATTCGAGATCGAAGGCGACGATGGCGAGAGGCGATGACTCGATGATCGCACCGAGCACTTCGTTGGCGTTGCGGAGGTCGAGCTCGACCTTGTGCTTCGCTTCGATGTCGTTCGTCAACCGCTCGATCAGGGTCTTCTTGACGTCCACCTCGTTGGAGAGGACCTCCAGCGCCCGCTGGAGCCCGGCGTTCGCGGCTCCCAACTCGGTGACCTTCTGCTCGAGCTTCGAGACGAGACGCTCGTTGTACTCGCGCAGGACTGTCGTCTCTTCGGTGCTGACCGCGGCTCGAGGCGCAGCGGCGCCATCGCGGTGCTTGAGCAACTCATCCTCGATCAGCGAAACGAGGATGTCCGGGTCCTGAGGTTTCACGAAGTATGCGTCCGCACCCAGGTTCCCGGCGAATCGCTCGTCCTCCGGCTCCGTGTACGTGGCGGAGTAGAAGACGAACGGTATCTTCGACAGTTCGGGGTCTGACTTCCATTCGCGGCACAGCTGATAGCCGTCCATGCGGGGCATCAGGATGTCTGTGACGATGATGTCGACAGGCTCGCGGCGCGCCTTCTCCAAAGCGTCGACGCCATCTTCTGCCTCGACGACCTCATGGCCGTGACCCTTCAGCAGGGCTGCGATCAGGTACCGCGCATCTGACTCGTCATCGACGACCAGGACCTTCATGCGCGTGTCCCCTCCCCTGTCAGGACGGACGTCACAGGTACTCTTCCATCTCGGAGACGAAGGTCTCGGGATCGATTGGCTTGGCGATGTAGCCGTCACAGCCGGCCTCGAGGATGCGTTCGCGGTCGCCCTTCATCGAGTAGGCCGTGAGCGCGATGACGGGGATGCGGGCGCCAACGGATATCGCCTTGATGGCCCGGGTCGCCTCATAGCCGTTCATCTTGGGAAGGAGCATATCCATCAAGATGAGGTCGGGCGTGGGATACGCCGTCTCCATCGCCGACACCGCCTGCTCCCCGTCGCTCACGACCTCCACCGCGTATCCGCTCTTTTCCAGTATGAATTGGATGAGGTAAGAGTTCTGAGCGTCGTCCTCCACGACCAGGATGCGTTTGCTCACCATGCTTCTCCTTCATCGGAGGGGCGGAACTGGTTCCCATTATGCCCGACGCTTGAGGCGAGGACACCAATGACCTGGCGAACGAGCATATCGCGGGTGACGGGCTTGATGAGTTGTGCGACGGATCCCTGCGAATCGTATTCACCGGGCTGGTGAGCCGAGACGAAGATGACAGGGATCCCCGAGGTCGCGGGATCGGACTTCAGGCGGCGCAGCACCTGCGGTCCGCTCATGGCGGGCAGGGTGATATCCAACAGAATGACGGCCGGACATCGCTCGCGCGCCATCGCGAGCGCCTCAGCACCGTCCTCGACTTGGACCACTTCGATGCCCTCGCCCTCCAGGTACAGCGTGTAGAGGGCCAACGCCGACGGATCGTCGTCGACGACCATAGCGACCAGGCCGCGCGGGTCGATGTCGCCCGACCTCGCGATCCCGCTGCCACCGGGAAGCGTCACCGGAAGAGACAGCGTGAACGTCGAACCCTCACCCAGATTGCTGCTTACCGTCACATCGCCGCCCAGGACACGGGCCAGGCGTCGACAGATCGTCAGTCCGAGACCCGACCCCTGCGTCTTGTCGCCCGCGGCTCGCGCGATCTGATGGAACTCGTCGAAGATATGAGACTGCTCTCCCCGTCCGATCCCCACACCGGTGTCCGTGACCGTGACGATGATCTCGTCTCCTCGCGCCTCCGCACGCACCGTGACGCTACCGTCAGCGGTGAACTTGATGGCGTTGCCCACCAGGTTGAGAAGGATCTGCTGGATCTTTCCCCGGTCCGATGTCATGCCCATGGGGACGTCGGGGACCTCGACGACGAGCGCCAATCCACCCTGTCTGGCCAACGGGGCCATGGTCTGCTCCACGATCGCGATCGAGTCCCGAAGGTCGAGGGACTCGACCTCGACCCGCATGCGCCCAGCCTCGATCCGGGACAGGTCGAGGACGTCGTTGATGAGCGACAGGAGGTAGCGGCCCGATCGGTGTACCATGCCCATCTGCTTCTTCTGCTCCGCGCTGAGCGGGCCGGCCATCCCCTGCAGCATGATGCCCGTGAAGCCGATGATGGAGTTCAGCGGCGTCCGCAGCTCGTGGCTCATGTTCGCCAGGAACTGGCTCTTGGCCTCGGTCGCGCGGATCAGATCGGCGTTGACCCGCTCCAACTCGGCCGTGCGCTCATCGACTAGACCCTCGAGCTTGCTGCGGTACTCCTCGAGCTCATCCTCGGCGGCCTTACGCTCGGTGATGTCCACTACCGTCGCGATCCCGTAGCGGGGTGGGCCGTCCTCGCCGAAGACGATCGTCAGGTCGATGTCGACCGGGAAGGTCGTGCCGTCCTGTCGCACGTGGAGCGCCTCGTAGTGGGTGTGGCCCCTCTTCACGCTTTCCTCGCGCCGCACGGCGTGCTTCGGGCGCTCCCGAGGTGCGGTCATTGCTGCGAGCGGAGTACCGATGATCTCGTCGACAGACGCGAATCCGTGCATCGTCGCGAAGGCGGGGTTGCACAGGCTGATGAGCGGGCTGCCGGACTCGCTGATCACGACGCCCACCTGGGTATGCTCGAAGATCTCCGCCCACCGACGCAGCTCGTCCTCACCTCGACGCCTCTGCGCCTCTCTGTCCTGCACCACCATCGCGAAGGCGATGTCGCTCGCCAGCCGCTCGAGGAGCTCGATCTCCCTCGCCCCGAAGAAGGCCGACTCCGGCGCGTACGCCAAGAACGCACCCACAGCGATCCCGTCGCGCAGCAGTGGGATCGCGATCAACGCGCCGTAGCCCCGCGAGAGCGCCCGGCCACGCCACGGCGCCATCTGCGGGTCGCTCGCGATGTCGTTGCACACCACGGTTCGCGCCTCGCGGATCGCGACGCCGGTGGGACCGCGTCCGTTCGGTTCGTCGAGCGTGGTGATCGTGATATCGTCGAGGTACCCCTCCATGCTGCCGGCCGAAGCCACAGGACGCACGAGTCGCGTCTCCGGGTCCACGAGACCCACCCACGCCATGCAGAACCCGCCGGTCTGCACTATGATGCGGCACACCTCCGGCAGCGGGTCCCGGCCCTCGGTGAGCCCGATGATCGACTGACTGGTCTCGCCCAGCACGGCGTACAGGCGGTTCACGTGCTCCAGGCGACGCCGCCCTTCGACCGCATCGGAGATGTCCGAGAACGCCACGAGCGCGCCCTCGCGACCCTGCTCGTCGCTCATGGGCACGGCATTCATCGACAGGACGCGGCTCACTCCATCCGCAGTGGTGACCTGCATGACGTGGTCGCGGATCGCGCGCCCTGTATGTGTGGCGGTCGCACCCGGAAACCGGTCACCGGAGATCGGCTCCCCGTCGAGGTCCTGGAACGTCCATCCCAGATCCATGACGCCCGCGCCGACGAGTTCCCGAGCCGTCAGGTCGAACGTCGTCTCGACCTCGTGGTTGGCGTAGGTGATAGTGCCGTCCGCATCGAGGAACATGATGGCTTGAGGCGCGTTCTCCAGGATCGAGCTTGCCCGCTGCTGTGCCTCCCGGAGATCCTCCGACAGGCGCTCACCGTGCCGCCGATCTCGCTCCAGCAGCCCGAAGAGCACGGACGCGGTCACGGCAACAAACAGCCACCCCTTCACGGTGCTCGCGATGGTCAGGGAGCCC
>JANYJF010000011.1 GCA_025361885.1 Coriobacteriia bacterium | reverse complement strand
GGGCGCCGCCACCGCGGGGCCCCCGCCGCCCCGGTCCTTCTCCCTCTTCGCCCGAGAGGCTCTCAGCCGCGGCTGTGGCAACTCGAACACTGCGCGATGGTACGGCCGGCGTGCTGCATGGTGAGCACGGGGTCGGTCGAGTGGCATCTGCAGCCGGGGATCGGGATGTGGAACCTGGCAGGCGTCACCGCTGGCGCCTGCCCCGCCGCACGAAGCTGCTGGTAGGCGGCCCGTATCTCCGGGGGCGGCGTCTCCATACCTCCAAAGAAGTAGAGCGTAGCGGCGACCGCAGCGAGCACCGCGACGGTCACCCCCAGTCCGATCAATGCGTTCTTGAGCTTGCGTCCCATGATGTTATGCAGCGCTTCCTTCGAGGATCGCGGCCAGGTCGGCCTCGGCCGACTCGCCGATGGGCTTGATGCCGAACGAGTCCACGAGGACCTGCAGCACCGCGGGAGTGACGAACGCCGGCAGTGTGGGGCCGAGGCGGATGTCCGTGATGCCCAGGTGCAGCAGCGTCAGCAGGACCGCGACGGCCTTCTGCTCGTACCAGGACAGCACGAACGACAGCGGCAGTTCGTTGACCCCGACGCCGAATGCGTCGGCCAGTGCGAGCGCGATCTGGACCGCGGAGTACGAGTCGTTGCACTGGCCGACGTCGAGCAGGCGCGGGATGCCGCCGATGTCGCCCAACTTGGCATCGAAGAACCGGAACTTCCCGCACGCAAGGGTCAGGATCACGGTGTCCGCCGGCGCCTTCTCGACGAAGTCGGTGTAGTAGCTGCGGCCCGGTTTGGCGCCGTCGCAACCGCCGACCAAGAAGAAGTGGCGGATGGCGCCGGACTTCACCGCTTCGATCACCTGCGGGGCCACTCCCAGCACCGCCTGGTGCCCGAACCCGACGAGCACGGAGCCGCCGACGACGGTGTCCGTGAAGCCAGGGAGCTCGAGCGCACGGACGATGACGTCACCGAACTCGCCGTTCGCCACGTGCTTCGCACCCGGCCACTCGACCAGGCCCGTGGTGAAGATGTTGGCCAAGTAGCTCTCGCGCGGCGCCTGGATACAGTTGGTGGTCATGAGGATCGCGCCCGGGAAATCGGCGAACTCCTTGCGCTGGTTCTGCCACGCGGTGCCGTAGTGACCGAAGAAGTGCGTATGCGCCTTGAGCCCAGGATACCCGTGGGCGGGCAGCATCTCGCCATGCGTGTATACGTCGATGCCCAGACCCTCGGTCTGCTCGAGCAGGTCCGCGAGGTCCTTGAGATCGTGACCCGAGACCAGGATCGCCTTGTTCGGGCGATGGCCGAGCGGGACCTCGGTGGGGACAGGGTGGCCGTACGCACCGGTGTTGGCGGTGTCCAGAAGCTCCATCGTGCGAAGGTTGACCGCGCCGACGCGCAACGTGATCCCCACCCAGTCGTTCAGCGTGAGCGAAGGGTCCGCGAGCGCAGCCATGATCTCGTGCATCGCGGCGTACACGGCCGGGTCAGTCTGGCCCAGGATGCGGGCGTGATCGGCGTATGCCGCGACGCCCTTCAGGCCGTAGATGGCGGTCTCCTGCAGCGAGCGGACGTTCTCGTCGGCCGCGTGGTCGACGAACAGGCCGACTTCCTCGCCTTGAGCGACGAGAGCGTCGACGTCGCCTGCAGGTGCGAACGTCACGGACGGGTCGGAGGGCGTGACGCCGGGGACCTTGGCGGCCAGCGCATCCCGCACGCGGACGCCCTCGCGGATGATCGCGGCCAGGCGGGCCTCGTCGAAGTCGACGTTGGTCACGGTCGAGAACAGCGCTTCGACCACGAACAGGTCGGCCTCGCGGGTGTCGATGCCCGACTTCTGCGCCTCGGCGGCGTACAGCGACACGCCCTTCGCGACGTGGACGAGCAGGTCCTGCAGCGCCGATACGCGCGGCGACTTGCCGCACACTCCGACGGTCGTGCATCCGGTCCCATGAGCGGTCTGCTCACATTGGTCGCAGAACATGGTGTCTCCTCTTCGGATCGTGGTGATGGTCGGTGGCTCGCGGTGCATCCGCTCTCTAGCCGTGGATCAGCGCGGGCAGGCAGTGGGTGCATACCCACGTGGAGCGCCCTTGGGTGCGGACCGGGACGAGTGGCGCGTGGTCCTCGTCCGTGCCGCAGCGGAAGCACTCCTGCGGGACGTAGGTCTTGAGCTTGGCGGCCATCTGCTCCTCGGCTGCGGCGTGGTCGAAGGCCACGGTCTCGCGCTCCTCGACGGTCAACGCGCCGGTCGGGCACACGCCCAGGCAGAAGCCGGCGCCGTCGCACAGCTCCTCGCGAACGACCCTGGCCTTTCCGTCGACGATGGTGATGGCGCCCTCGGCGCACGGACTGACGCAGGCGCCGCATCCATTGCACAGCTCCTCATCGATATGGACGATCTGGCGGGTGGCGGTGGTGCTCATCGGGATTCCTCTCGATCGGGAGTCGCGGCCCCGCGGAGTGCGGCGGCCTTCTTGGCCTTGCGGCCTTCGACGACGTGCTTGATGCCGTCGATCGCGTGGCCGTGGAGCAGGGAGCGCGGGCCGGCGTAGCGCATGACCTCGCGCATGTACTCGGCCTGCTCCGGCTTGTAGCAGTGGGTGTCGCAGTGGCTGCAGAAGGGCTTGGGGTCCCGGGAGCAGTACGCGCGCCGCTTCTCGGCATATGTCAGGAGGTCCGCGCACCGATCGCACACCATCGGAGGCTTGTGACCGTAGACGCCGAGTGTCGCGCCGTCGCTCGCCAAGGGCGCCTTCGCGGCGCCGGCGTGGTTGCCCCGACAATAGATGACGGCGAAGTCGCCGAGCAGTCGCGTGTCGCTCACGACCTTTGGATCGCGCATCTTGAGGGTGAACTTCTCGTCCATGTTCGGGAGCGCCTTCCACGGGTCGACCGGGCAGTCGGCCCCGGCAGGACCGTCCGCTCTCGGCGCCCATCTTCGTCCCGGGAAGCGATGCCCGTCCTTGACCGACGTCAAACCCGGGAAGGATCCTCTGATACGCTCGGTCGGACATCATCGCGAAGTCGTGTCAGCGGGCACCGCAGCGACCGCGCCATCTGGAAGGAGCGCCGTGCCCCACCCCACATCCCGCGGAGCCGAGGTCCTGGCCGCCCTGCGTGCGTGCCGCCTGTGGCGCGCCGCGTCCGACGATGCCGTCGCTGAGCTGGCGCGAGGCGCTCGAATCCAGGACGTCGACCGCGGGGCCGTGCTCGTGCGGGAGGGTGGCGTCGCGGAGCGGTTCGGTGTCGTGGTCATCGGTCGCGCCAAGGTCTACCACCTCGCGGCCGACGGCCGTGTGCTCACGTTCGAGACCGTCGGCGCAGGTGAGCCGGTCGCAGCGGTGGCGGTGCTGGCCGGCACGCGCTACCCCGCTACCGTGGAGGCGGCCACGGCCGTGACCGTGGCGTGGCTGGAGCGCGACGACATCTTCGAGCTGCTCGAGGCGCAGCCCGGGGTCGCGCGCAGCATCATCACCGAACTGGCCTCGCGTGTGGTCAACATGACGGCGGTCGCGACCTCTCTGTCCATGGACGTGCCGTCGCGCGTCGCGGCCTACCTGTTCCAGCGTTCCCTGTCCGTCGGGCACGCGACCTCGGCGGGCTTGGTCGTCGATCTCGGGATGACGAAGGCCGAGCTCGCGTCGTCGCTGGGCACAGTTCCCGAGACGCTCTCCCGCGCCCTGGCCCGTCTTCGCGACGACGGGATACTGGAGGTGCGCTCCCGTGACGTCGTGGTCTTGGACGTGGGCGCCTTGGCGCGACTGGGGAGCGGCTACAGCGAGGAGTGATCCCCGGTCCCTCGATGCCCGTCGTTCGCCCGGACGACACAGGTACTCGTCGGCGGGGCGCAACCGTGGCATTCTGTTGTCTGGACCACACGCGCCGGAAGGGGACCCGCGAATGGCTGACGACACGACGTTCGGGACCGGCGACGCATCCGCGTCGCCCTGGGGAACACGGCTGAGCCGCACCATCTCGGCGGTCATCCTGCTCGTCGTGGTCATCGCCGCCGCGATCTGGCTGCTCATGCCCAAGTCGGCCACGGTGCCGGATGTCACGGGCAGCACCCTCGAAGTGGCGCGTACGACCATCGAGAACGCGGGCTACAAGGTCGGGGTCGTCTCCAAGGTGGAGACCGACAAGATGGCGGCTGGCCTTGTGACCGCGCAGACCCCTGCGGGCCGCTCATCAGCGGCCAAGGGGGCCGTCGTGGACCTGGTCCTCGCCGAGGCCCCGACTGGTGTCGCGTCGGCCGCGGGCACGCCCGGTGGCGGAAGTGTCCCAAAGGGTTCTATCGCCGTTCCCAACGTCCTGGGCAAGACGCAGAACGAGGCAGGCAAGTCGATCTCGAGCAACGGGCTGCTCGTCACGTTCAGCTTCACGCAGAGCGGCTCACCCGTGGGAAGCGTGGTCAGCCAGTTCCCAGCTCCAGGCGCCATCGTGCCGGCCGGTACCGTCGTAGACGTGGTGCTGTCGTCCGGCCTCCCCTCGGGCTCCGCGTCCGCGATCGCCGGCGGCATCACGGTGCCCTCGGTGCTAGGGCTGTCGCAGTCCGCCGCCACGTCCAAGCTGGCCGCCGCGGGATGGGGAGCCTCTGTGACTTTCGCGCCCGCGACCGCCGCGCCCCAAGGTGTCGTGTTCTACCAATCGCCGGGCGGGGAGACGCTCGTCTCCAGTCGCAGGACGGTGACCATCTGGGTGTCCAGGGGCACCCCGACGTACTACCCCGACCCGTACGCCTCGCCGCCGCTGAACAAGTAGCGGCCGCTCAGTCACCCTCGTTGTCGTCGGGGGGCGCTCCAAGCGCTGCGGCTGCCGCTGCCGCGCGCCTTTCCAGCGAATCGATGCGTGCAGCCAGGCCGGCAACCTCGGCGCCACGCTCGCCCATCGGCATGCCCTCGAGTCCGGCCACCCCCGCCCGCCGGCCCCTCACGAACTTGAGCCAGCCGAGGCCGAGCGACACCGCGAGTGCGAACAGGATCACGAAGAACCGCGCGGTCGAGGAGCCGGAGAACACGACCCACCCCGAGCCGTAGACCATCGTGAACAGGCCGCCGAGCAGCAGCCCGTTGGAGATGACGCGGAGCTGCTCGCTTCGCACGAGCGACACCCCCATGACCGCCGTGGCGAACAGGATCAGCACGATGCTCGTGTTGCGGGCCCAGACCTCCATCTGCGCCTGCTGCCTGTCCTGAAGCGCGTTCTGCTGGGCGATGATCCGGTCCAACTCGACTTGGTCCGACGCGGACCGCGCGGTATTGGGCGACGTCTTGAGCTCAAGAGCCTGTTGCCGGCGCGACAGCTTCTGCATCTGGGGCGCGTCCTTCTCCGCGGGCGACTGATAGAACGCGTTGACGCCCACTCCGATGAACGCGAGGACCATCAGTCCCAGGAAGAACGAGAAGATCGTCTGAAGTGCGTCGCGCTGCTTGTCTCGCGCCATGCCGCGCCTCCTAGGTCGTGGGCGCCTGCGGAGCCCGCTTCGCCTTGATGTTCTCGACGCCCTTCTGCAGTGTTCCCGCCTTCAGGAAGCCCCAAAGGAGCAGCGCCGAGGCGATCATCTCCGCCGGGTACAGTCCGATCGTCTGTCCGGTGCGCGCCATCGACCCGGCGCCCGCGATGATGATCGTGCCGGTGGCGATTATGACGTTCGCCCACATGCGGTAGGCGTATTCGGTCTTGCGCGAGAACCGGTAGATCGACAGAAGAGCACCGCCGAACAAGAAGATCGTACCTGGGATGTTGAAAAAGAGTGACATGATCCGCGGGAACGACGTGGCGGCCCCAAGGGCCTTGCCGCCCACCGTGATGCCGGCGACGAGCTGGTCCATCAGCAGCGGCGTCGTGAACACGCCGTAGAGGAAGACCGCGATGGCGACGAGGTCGAACGCGAGGTACAGGTGCCCCCATATGCGCTTCTTCGCCATGAGATAGAGCGTGCCCAGCCCGAGGAAGCCCACCATGCTGGCCGCGAGGACGATGTAGAGACGGTAGACCAGCGGATTCCACGAGTTCGCGAGCTCCGAGTAGAACTCCATGGCGGCCGCCACCGCGTACATCAGCAGACCCACGGTCCATGCCAGTTGATGCGGCTTGCGTCTGCCCAGCCACTGTCTGAACACCAGCCCCGCGTACACGAAGCCGAGGACCGCTGTGGCCAACGGCCAATACCAGCTCGACCAGAACGCCTGCATACGTGTCCCTCCCTCGCCGGCCGCCGCGCGATCGCGCGGCGGGTCGCACCTGCCTTCGGGCTCAGCGTTCCAGCGGCAGCCTCACCGAGAACACGCTCCCCCGTCCGGGCACGGACTCCGCGTGCGCCGTGCCCCCGTGCGCTTCCACGACCATCTTCACAAGATACAGGCCAAGACCGGCCCCCGGGTACGCTCGGGTCGAGCCGCCGTCCGCCTGGAAGAAGCGATCCCACACGCGAAGAAGGTCCTCGGCGCCGATCCCCGCGCCCCCGTCGGCGACCGACACCATCACGTCTGCGCCGTCCCGCACCGCACTCACCCGCACCTCGGCGGCTTCCGGAGAGTACTTCACGGCGTTGGACAGAAGGCTCGAGACGACCTGCTCGATCCGCCGCCTGTCCACCGCGACCTTGGGCAGGCGTGTGTCGACGTCCATGACGAGCCTGTGTGTGCGCTGCACCTGCTTGAAGCGAGACACCGTGTCGGTGATCAGCCCCGCGAGGTCGGTCGGCTCGCGGTCCAGATGAAGCTCGCCCCGCTCGATCCGCGAAGCGAGCAGCAGGTCGTCGATGAGTGTCGCCATCTGCTGTCCGCGCGCCTCGAGCGCGCGAACGGTGCGCTTGCGCTTGACCGGGTCTTCCCAGATCTCAGGCCGCGAAAGCAGTTGGGTGCAGCCGAGTATGGCTGTGATCGGGTTCTTCATCTCCTGCGAGACGAGAGATACGAAGTCGCTCTTCATCTCCTCGAGCCGGCTGTCGGCGATCATGCTCCTCACGAAGCTGAGCACTCCCACCGGGTAGCCCCGCGCATCGTGCATCGGGATCCAGGTGCCGCGCAGCATCACGCAAGATCCATCCTTGCGCTGCGAGGCGACCTCTACCTCGACCACATCTCCCGCCGACGCGGCCCTTCGCAGGTCGGCGATGGTGCGCATGCGCACATCGGCAGGGACGTGCGGCAGCACGTGACCCATCGCCTCGGCGGCGGTCCACCCGTACAGGGCGACGCACGCGCTGTTCCACACTCGCACCCGGCCGTCGAGATCCACGAGCTTGACCGGCTCGGCTGTGGCTTCGACCAGCACGCGGAACGCGCTCGCCGTCTGCTCCAGTTCCTCGACCCTCTCGGCCAAGCTTTCGTACTCGTCGGGCGACGGGGGTCGTCGCGAGGGCGTCATCGTGTCAGGCCTTCCCTCTCCCGTGGCGTGGCGCCGTGTGGCACCGATGCTTTCGTGACTCGTTTGTACGCGCAGCGGGTGCCACGCGCAAGGTGGTCGCTCGTCAACGATTGGCACGCACGTTGCTTCCTTCGTAGGCAAGAGTCGTGGCGACCCGTTTCTACTCCCCCCTCAGACACGGGGACCGCCCACTCGGTATGAACGAGACGCATTCCCCCCAATGCGTCTCGTTCCTTTTCCCGGACTTTTCCGCGCGCATGGCCGGCCCTGTAGAATGTGCCAAGGTGCCCGGCGACGAGTCAGTGGAGGGAGATGGCGATGACGGAACCCGCCGAACGGCTCGTCAATCTCGCCCTGTTCATCGCCGCAGCCGCGGGGCCCGTGACGGCCGATGAGTGCCGCCGGCGCGTCGAAGGGTACCCGGAGAGCCAGGACGAGCCCGCATTCCTTCGCATGTTCGAACGGGACAAGGACCAACTTCGTGCCGCCGGACTGGCGATCGAGGTCGACGGAGATGGCTACTCACTCGATACGGAGGCCACCTATCGCCGCCCGATGACCCTGTCGGGCGGCGATGCGATGATGCTCAGAGCCGTCGGCGCGGCGATGCTCGGCGACGAGTCATTCCCCTTTCGCGAGGACCTTCGACTGGCGTTGGCCAAGCTCATGACCGATGCGCCCGATGCGCCCTCTCCCACAGTCGGCGCGCTGGGAGCGGACGAGATCCCGGCGGAGCAGGGCGCGGCGGTATCACAGCTCGCCGACGCCGCCGACGCCCGCAAGAAAGTCTCGTTCGGCTACACGAACGCCAGGGGCGGGACGCGCGAGCACGAAGTCGAGCCGTACGGGCTGTTCCTTCGCGACGGGCGCTGGTATCTCGTGGCGCGCGACCCCTCGGTCGACGGCATCAGGACGTACGCCGTGGCCCGAATGTCCTCCGTCGCGACGAACCCGAAAGCGCCCAGGACGGCTGACTTCGACCGCCCGGGCGGCTTCGAGGTGCGCGCCTGGATCGCGCTGCCCTTCCAGTACGCCGCGTCCGACGCCCCGCGCGTGCTGGCGACGTTGCGACTGACCGGGCAAGCGGTCCGCACAGTCGCCACCCTGACGGCGGAGCAGGGCATGTTCCTGCCGGCGGGCCCGGGCGTCCTGACGTGGCGGATCATGGTCACGGACCCGGTCGCTCTGGCTTCCTGGGTCGTGGCGAACGGGCCCGGGATCGAGTTGACCGCTCCTCCCGTGGCGCTCGAAGCCATGCGTGCCGGTCTCGCGAAGGTGGTGGACATCCATGCCGGGTGACTCCGCGGCTCGCGCCCGCCGTCTCCTCGCGCTGCTGCCCTATCTCGCGACGCAGGGGGACTACCCCATCGCCGACGTGGCGGCGCGCGCCGGCACCGACGAGGCCACCCTCGCGCGCGACCTCACGACCCTGTCGATGTGTGGGACCGACCCCCGCGATCCGGCCTCGATGGTCGCGGTGTTCGTCGAGAACGACCTCGTCACGATCTTCGGCCAGCTCCCATCGCTTACCACGCCGGTCCGGCTGACCGCGAGCGAAGCCCGCGCACTGGCGGCGGCCCTTGAGATAGCCGGCGAGGACGCTTCCGGTCCGCTCCAGACACGCCTTGGAGCCGCGGCCTCGGAGGACTTCGATCCGGCTGAGCTCGCCTCGACCGTGAAGGCCGCGTTCGCGGACGGCGGAGTGGCGAGTGTCTACGGCGCGCTTCTGGACGCCGTGACGACCCGAGAAGTCGTGCGCATCCGCCACACCGGCGCCGGCGATGCCGGCGAGCGGGAGAGGCTGGTCCGTCCGTGGGCGCTGGCCGCACGGCGCGGCGTCTGGTACCTGCGCGGATGGGCCGAGGACGCCGGTGCGGAGCGCACGTTCCGGCTGGACCGCATCTCCTCGGTCGAGAAGGAAGGCCGGACGTTCGACGGCTCGGAGGTCCCGGCATCACCCGATACGTTCGAACCACTCTCGTCGCTGTCCGAGCTGCCTCGTGCCGAGATCGTCTTCGCCCATGACGCGCCTGACCTGACGGAGCGCGACTGGCCCGCAGCGACGTTCCAGCCGCGGCCGGACGGGTCGGTGCTCGCATCGGTGCCGTATGCGGGCACCGCATGGATCGCGCGCAAGGTGGCGTCACGCCTTGGAGGCGCCGAGGTCGTGCGGCCCGCGGAGATTCGACGGGCTGTCGCGAAGATGGCGCTGAACCTGCTTGATGGGGAGCACGTGTCATAGAGCCCGGGTAGAATCTCCACTAGGGACGACCAGCGCGCCGTCCTCGACCACGAGCTCCGCACTTCTCAAGCCCGCATCCGAACCCGACAGGAGCGCCCGCGACCATGGCGCAGGTAGGAACCGACTTCTTGGCAGGCAGGCGGCCGTCGCACGACGGCATGCCGCGCTGCGTCATCTGCCACGACGGGCATCCCGGCGCCGATCACGACTGGTGCCCGGCGGTAGAATGCCTGCTGTGCGAGGACTGTTGCAGTCGCCTTCTCGACGGGGATCCGGTCAAGATCCTGTCGATCATGACGATGAGTGACAGGTTCATCACGCCTGAGCATCTCGCGCATGCGTGCGCTGCGTGCCCGCGTGCCGTTCGGCACTTCGCGCAGACCGCGTTCTCCGTCGACGGCAGCGAGGAGCTTCCGCCCCTGTGCTAGTCGGACCCGGCGCCGCGGCGCCCGCGCGATCCGGCCAGCCCCTCGGGGCGCCCTACCTCCCGAATCGCTCGCGAACACGCTCCAGCATGACCTCCGGAGACACGATCTCCACGTCGGAGACGGGCAGGGCCTCCAGGAACCGCCGCGCGTAGCCCTTCGTGCCGTGGAGGCGCGAGTCCGCGAGGATCACGCACCCCTCGTCGGTGGAGCTGCGGATGAGCCGACCCGCCGCCTGCTTGAGCTCCAGGATCGCCTCAGGAAGGTAGAACAGCTCCCATGCGTCGCGATGGCGTCGCTGGCGTTCCTCGTACAGCGGGTCCGTCATCTTGCCGAACGGCAGCTTGGGCACCACCACGCAACGCAGCGTGTCGCCCTTGGCGTCGAAGCCCTCCCAGAACGACTTCAGCGCGAAGAGGGAGAGGCGCTCGTCTGCGATGAACTCGTCGCGGAGGCGCTTGGCGGACACCCCTCGCTCCTGGATCA
This sequence comes from Coriobacteriia bacterium, assembly GCA_025361885.1. Lineage (GTDB taxonomy): Bacteria > Actinomycetota > Coriobacteriia > Anaerosomatales > PALSA-660 > JANYJF01. The sequence goes on along the minus strand of JANYJF010000011.1, from coordinate 9,258 downwards.
ACACACGCAGACCGTCGCGCTCGAGCGGCTCGGCCACCAGGTCGTAGACGGCGCGCATGTCCCGGCGGTTGGTGAACAAGGTGAGCACGGACCCGCCCACCGCGCGATGGATCCCCGCCAGCAGCTCCGCCAATCCCTCGTGATAGCCGGCCGAGCGGGGTTCCGGCAGTCCGGTCGGGACGAACACCGCCATCTGACGGTCGAAGTCGTACGAGGACGTCAGGCGGAGGTGGCGCCACGCGTCCTCGCCCAGACGGTCGAGACCGACGCACCTCGCGAAGTGTCCGAAGTCCTCGCCTGCGGCGATGGTCGCCGACGTGTACACCACGCTGTGGACATTGGGGTAGAACGACTCAGCCAACGCCTGGCCGACGTCCATCTTGGACGCGGCCACGACGCCATCGAGCGCATCGGGGCGCCGGTCGACCGCGATGCTGTAGACGAACGAGTCATCGGCGCCGTCGAGCACGGTGGCGAGCGCGACCGACTGGTCCGCGACCCGCATGATCAGGCCGGCCAGATCGGCTCGCGTGTCGCCGACTTCCTCGCCCACCTCCTCGAGCAGGGTCAGAAGCTGCCGCCCGAGCGACACGACGTTCTCGAGCCGCCGCGTGAGCGACGCCCCGACGCCGGCCACGACGCCCCAGTCGCCCTCCTGGCGCATCTGGCCGGTGACGCGCATCTCCTCGCGGTCGTAGCCTAAGGACACCGGCGGCGCGAGGTCCTTGAGGAAATCGAAGAACGACCCGGCGATCGTCGTGGCGGTCGCGACTTCGCCGCGCATGCCCGTGACGATGCGGTCGACCCGGGCCGCGAGGTCGTCGTCACCGCGGCGCAGCGCTATCGGGCGGGCTCTCGTGCGGGCCGCGTCGATGGCACCGCCGCGCCCTTCAGCGTGCAGCGCCCGCAGCAGCGATGTCAGCGCCCGCTGGTCGGCGTTGACCGACATCTGCTTGCGCGCCTCGGCTTCCGCGGCGTGCGCTTCGTCCACGACCCAGTAGCGCAGCGGCGGCAGGATGCCGCCCGCTGCTGCGGCGTCGCGGAACAGCAGCGCGTGGTTCGTCACCACGATGTGCGCCGTCGACGCCCGTCGCCTCACCCCGTGCAGATAGCACAGGTTCGGGTAGAAGCGGCACCGCTTGTGCGTGCAGTCCTCGACCGAGCACGAGACCTCGCGTCTCAGGCCGCCGTATCCGCCGCGCCAGTGGATGTTGACGGCGTCGAGGTCTCCCCACGCCGACTGCACCACCCACGCGAGCAGCCCGCCGACGGCCGCGATGTCCTCCTCGTCGGCCTCGTCCAGTCCCACCAGCACGCGCTCGAACTTGCGCATGCAGGGGTAGTGCTCGTAGCCCTTCAGCGACACATAGCGAAGCTCCCCGCCCATCGCCTCGGACAGTGCGGGCAGCTCGCCGTACACGAGCTGGTCCATCAGGGAGTTCGTCTTGGTGGCCACTCCGACGCCGACGTGGTTGTCCATCGCGAATCGGGCCGCCGGCACCAGGTATGCGACCGACTTACCCACGCCGGTGCCCGCCTCGACCGCGAGGTGCCGCGACGAACCGAACGCCTCGAGTACCGCTTGCGCCATCAGCACCTGTTCCTCGCGCGACTCGAACCCCTCGTACATGCGGCCGACTGCGCCGTCCGCCGCGAACTCGGCGAGCACGTCAGCGGCCGAGGGCGCCGTCAGGTCGCGTCCGTCCGCGTCGTGCAGCACGCCTCCGCCCACGGCGCGCGTCGCGTCCGCTCGGAGCCGCTTGAGGTCGAATCCGGGATGCTTGCGGCCGCCGCCCGCGACGTGGTGAGACAGCACCGAGCGCAGTGGCCAGTCGGTGTGCGGTGAGAGCTGCGCGATCTCCGCGACGACCTCGGGTGGCAGCACATCGAGACCGCACAGCATGACGCGCCACATGCGGAACAGCGCTTCGGTATCGTCCGCCGCCCGGTGCGAAGCGGGCGGCAGGCCGAATGCCTCGGCCAGGTCTCGAAGGCGATGTGACCGCAGCCGCGGCAGCGCGATGCGCGCGAGCTGCAGGCTGTCGAGCCAGGTGCCGGGGATGAGACGGCCGGCCCGGCCCGCGGCGGCGGCGATGAACCCCCGGTCGAACGACGCGTTGTGCGCGACCACGTCGCGCTGCCCGATCACTTCGGCGACCCGGGCGATCGCGGCGTCCATGCCGGGAGCACCCGCCACCGCAGCGTCGTCGATACCGGTGAGAAGCGTGGTGTCGCGCGGGATCGGGCGGCACGGATCCACCAGGGTGCTGAAGCGGTCCAGCACCTCCGGCCCGATCGCCACGATCACGGCCACCTCTATGATGCGGTCGCGCCTTGGGTCGAAGCCGGTGGTCTCCACGTCCAGGTACGCGATCTCGTCCTCGAAGCCCCAGACGGCCTCGAGGGCGCGCTCCGCCAGCGCGGCATAGGACGCGGCGGTCTCCGGGTCGGTGCCGGGGACAAGGAATCGTGACAGGGCGGGCGGCAGCATGGACCGACAATAGCACGGCGCCCCGACAAGTCGGGGCGCCGTGGCCGTGCCTTCCGGGCGATTCCCCGGAGCTACTTCATCGAGATCTTGCGCGACTCCACGAACCAGTCGCCACCGACCTTCTTGAGCGTCCACAAGGCACCCCACGTGCCGTTGGTGCCCAGGTCCTGCTCGATGTCGACCGTGGCCGTATCAGCCGCGATGTTCGAGGAGACCACCTTGAATGACTTCATGCCGTAGCCCTGCTGGGTCGCCTGGAAGTCTGCGACCGTGCCCTGCTGGCTGGTGGCGGGCTGCATCCGGAACGCGACATCGAACTTCTTGTCCAGGATGCTCTGGTAGTACGAGGCCACGTACTTGTCCGGCGTCATGGCGGCCGGGACCTTGGTCGCGGTCTTCGCGTCGAACGAAGCCGCTGTCGACGGCGCCATTCCCGGGTTCGCCTGGGTCGGCTGGCCGGTGCTCGTCGTCGGCGAGCTTGCTACGCCGGTCGTGCCCGTTCCCGCGGCGACCGGGGCGCTCTTCTGCTGACCCGTGTAGATCACGATGCCGACGATCGCCACGAGCAACACGACGACCACGCCGAGCAGGATCATGACGGTCCTTTGCGTGTCTTGCTGGTTCTGAGCCATCAAGCGTTCCTTTCGCATCTGCCTGCCTGAACGGGCGCTTGCGCGCCAGTAGCACAGGATACTCCGCGTCCGAGCTCATTGCACCCTTGTCGCGGTGACACTACCTTGAGGTGAGACGCAATCCATCAGTCGCCCGGTTCGCAAACAGCATGCCGGGTGCTCGTACGAAGAGAGGCCCCGTGGCGCAGCAGCGGTCCGTGTTCGACATCATAGGGCCGGTCATGATCGGCCCGTCGTCCTCGCATACGGCGGGCGCGGTGCGGCTGGGCGAGCTGGCGCGGGCGATATTCGGTGGACAGCCGGTCACGGCCGACATCGTGCTGCACGGCTCCTTCGCCTCGACGGGTACCGGTCACGGCACCGATCTCGCGCTCGTGGCGGGGCTACTGGGCATGGCGCCCGACGATCCCCGCATCCCCGACGCGTTCGCCGAGGCGGCGGAGGCCGGTCTCGCGGTGGCGTTCACGACCGACGACTTGGGCGAGGTCCATCCCAACACCGCCCGGCTGGTCCTTCACGCGAGCGACGGCCGCGAGATGCTCGTGCAGGGTTGTTCGGTCGGCGGTGGCGACGTGGTGGTCACGCGCATCGGCGAGTTCGAGGTCGCGGTCTCGGGCGACCTGCCCGTGCTGGTGGTCGCGCACCGTGACCAGCCCGGCGTGATCGCGGGGGTCACGGCGGTCCTCGCGGCAGAGGGCGTCAACGTAGCCTCGATGGAGGTCTCGCGCGAGCGGCGCGGAGCCAGTGCGCTCATGATCATCGAGACCGACAACCCCGTGGCTGAGTCGTCGCTCGACGAGCTCCGAAAGGTCGCGGGAGTCACCGGCGTGCGGACGGTGCCCGCGGTCTAGCTGGCGGAGTGCGGAGACCGGCCGGGCACAGCCGTCCAGCCGGGCTCCGCACATCCCCCGCAGCCGCCACACGACCCACCGCAGCTCGTGATCTTCAGCGCACCACAGCGCACGCACCGGATCCCCTCGGCTCTCCAGCCGCACACCGGGCACTCCAACTGAAGGCCGCAGGTCTCGGGAGTCAGCGGTTTCGCACCACCTTCGGCTTCCGCCGGCGCCTTCGTCCGGATATCCTTTTCGCCCGGTGCCATCACAACGCCTCCAGCACCCTCGTCACGATCCCGCCGAGAAGGAACGCCAGCCCCACGCTCGCGGCGAACAGCCCGACCAGGTAGCGCCAGCCGCGCTCCTTCCAGATCACCATGACCGATGCGATGCACGGCACGAACAGCGTGATCGTGACCATCGCGGTCAGCAGCTGCCTGTCGGTCAGGTGCATGGTCAAGAAGCCGGCGGCGCCGAAGTCGCGACGCACGAATCCCATCACGAACGCGGTCGCCGCCTGCGGCGGAAGGTGGAGCCAGCCCACCGTCAGCGGGGTGGCGACATGCTGGATCCAGCCCAGGGCGCCTGTGACCTGCAGCGTGGAGATGAGCAGCGCGCCGCCCAGGAAGAACAGCGTGACCTCCTTCATGAAGCCCACGACCTTCACACCGGTCTTGCGAAGGACGTTCCCGGGCCGCGGGATCCGCAAGGTCGGCAGGTCGATGAGCAGTGCGGTCGACTCACCCGGCGTCAGCTTCGCCAGGATCGTGCCGACCGCCACGAAGATGGCGAACAGGATCCCGAAGTAAGCCAGAGAGTAGACGGGTCCGACCCGTGTCATGAGCGCTGCGATGACCGCGATCTGAGCCGAGCACGGCACCGCGATGGCCATGAGCGCCGTGGCGATCACACGCTCGCGGCGGCTGCCCAGGATGCGGGTGGTCAGCGTCCCCATCGTCACGCAGCCGAGCCCCAGGATCAGCGGGATGACCGCGCGGCCGTTGAGCCCCATCGACGTCAGGCCGCGGTCGGCGAGCGCCGCGATCCTGGGCAGGTAACCCGAGTCCTCGAGCAGCCCCATCAGCAGATAGAAGCCGGTCACGAGCGGCAGTATGACACCGAGGAGGTACGTCGGGGTCATCGTCAGCACACCGAACTCGCCCGCGAGGAACCTGTACGGGACCGAGCCGGTGGCGAGGACGTGACCCAGCCCGCTTCGCACGAGCGGCTCCCAGTAGCCCTTCATGATCGTCGTCTCCGTGAGTCCCACGAGCTTGCCGGCGACGAGCTGTCCTAGCACGTAGTACATCGCCACGAGGAGCGCCGCGAGCATCGGCACGCCCGTGAACGGGTTGAGCATCCAGTGGCTCAGCTTCGCGGCGAACGTCGCGCCCTCGACCGAGTCGGTGATCACGTGCCCGCACAGGTCGTTGACCCGCATGCGACGGCGCACGTAGATGGTGTCGCGCTGGCTGCCGGGCTCGATCCCGTGGCGCTCGGCGACGACCTCGTCACCTTCGAGCACCAGAAGCGCTTCGGCGCGGGAGTCCACCCGTGACAGCATCTCGGCAAGCGGCGCTTCGAGTTCGGGGTCGGGGTGGCCGGGACGTGCACGGCCGAGTGCGGCCCTCACCTCGTCGAGCCCCTCGCCATTGGTCGCGACGGTCTCGATCACCGGCACGCCGAGCAGGTCCTCGAGCAAGTCGCGGTCGATACCGACGCCCGCGCGTCGGGCCTCGTCGATCATGTTGAGGGACACGACCATGGGGATGCCCATATCCGCGAGCTGCAGCGTCAGGAACAGGTCGCGCTCCAGATGCACGGCGTCGACCACGTTCACGAGCGTGTCGGCGGTCAGGATGACGTCGCGCGCGACGGTCTCCTCGTCGTTGAAGGAGCTGACGCCGTAGACGCCGGGCGTGTCGACGACCATCCGCCCCTCGAAGGTGCCGCGCGTCAGTTCGACGGTGGTGCCGGGGAAGTTCGAGACGTCCACGTACACGCCGGTCAGCGCGTTGAACACCACGGACTTGCCCACATTGGGATTGCCGGCGAGGACGACCATGCCATCCGAGCACCCGAGGACTTCGGCTGCCGGGGAATGACAGTGCGCCATGGTCAGCAGGCCTCCGGCGCCGGCCTCACGCCGATGCGCTTGGCCAGCTCACGACCGACCGCGATCTCCTGGCGGCCACTGCGCAGCACGATCGGACCGGCGGGGATCCGCGTCACGCAGTGAACGGTCGCGCCTTCCGCCATGCCGAAGCGCAGAGCGGTCACCCTGGCCCGAGGGTCGTCCACGCTCGTCACCACGAGAGCATCACCGGCACGCGCCTCGTCCAGCGTGCATGCCGTGCAGTCGCGGTCGCACTTCGGGTTCTTGCGGAAGACCATACTTGTGCACTCCCTGCTTCACGGCGTCCGTGGCCGAGTCGGGCTCGACTGGCACCCTCATCCTCGGTCTCATGGGCCTTAGTATATGCTAAGTGTCGGACTTCCTACAAACTAATCCTGTGCCAACATCCACGAGAGGCGCCATCGGCCCCCGAGCGCGCGTCAGTCGCGGAGCGCTACAATCGCTCAGAGAGTAGGAACCGGCGGTCGGAACCGCGCCGCCCCTCCCTGGAAGGACACCCGAGGCGATGGCGTACGCATCGTTCGCAGATCTGCTGCTCGCCGCGCAGACCGCCGGCTCGCTCGGTGAGGCCGTTGTCGCCCTCGAGTGCGACGAGTCCGGCGCATCGCGCGCTTCGGTGCTCGCCCGCCTCGAGTCGTCACTCTCCGTGATGGAGGACGCGGTGGCGCGCGGCCTTGCGGGCGACGCTCACTCGCGCTCCGGCATGACCGGCGGCGACGCGAAGCTCGTGTCCGAGAAGGGCCCGTGCCTCGCTGGCGACACGTTCAGCGAAGCGGTGGCCGGGGCGCTCGCCGTCGCGGAGGTGAACGCCGCGATGGGCAGGATCGTGGCCGCTCCCACGGGGGGTGCTTCCGGCGTCCTGCCGGGCGTGCTGCTCGCGACCGCGGCGAGGCTCTCGGCTCCTCGGGAGCAAGTCGTGCTCGCGCTCGCGGCGTCGGGCGGGATAGGCGGCATCATCGCCGCCAAGGCGACACTCTCGGGCGCCGCCGGCGGCTGCCAGGCCGAGATCGGCTCCGCCGCCGCCATGGCCGCGGCCGCGGTCGTGGAACTCGCGGGCGGGACGCCCCAGCAGGCTGGCCACGCGGCGTCGATCGCGCTGCAGGGCCAGATGGGACTCGTGTGCGACCCTATCGGCGGGCTTGTGGAGGTGCCGTGCGTGGCGCGCAACGCCACCGGCGCCGCGGTGGCGCTCGCCGCCGCAGAGATGGCGCTCGCGGGCGTGACGTTCCCTGTGCCGCTGGACGAGGTCGTCTCCGCGATGGGGTCGGTCGGGCGAAGCCTTCCGCCCTCGTTGCGCGAGACGGCGCTCGGAGGACTGGCAACGACCCCCACGGGCAAACGCCTGGCGGCCGAGCCTGCGCAGCACTAGACCTTCGCCGTGAGTTGCCGCCGCCGCGGTAGCGGTGTACGCTCCGACCCGCGAGAGGGAGTAGCACCCGGAGCACGCGCGGGGGCAGGCCGACAATCTCGGGCGCAAGCGCCCCGGCCCTGCCATCACAGGAACCATGTGAAGCGAGACTCTCGGCGATCCGACCTCCACGGAGGCGGATCGGCCGAGGGTCTCTTTCTTATTGATGAGGAGCAGCGATGCCCGATCCGATCACATCGCACCAGCACTGGCACGTTCGACCAGCCGACGAGGTCGCGGCCGCGCTCGGTACCGACGCCACCACCGGCTTGACCGCCGAGGAAGCCGCTTCACGATTGGCGTCGCTGGGAGAGAACCTGCTCACGCCGCCTTTGAAGACGCCGGTGTGGAAGCAGTTCCTCGGACAGTTCAACGACCTGATGATCTGGGTGCTGCTCGCGGCGGTCGTGGTCTCCGCGCTGGAGGGCGAACTCATCGACGCCATCGCCATCACGGCGATCCTCCTGCTCAATGGAGTGCTCGGCTTCCTGCAGGAGTACCGGGCCGAGCGCGCGATGGAGGCGCTCGAGAGCATGGCCGCTCCGGTCGCGGCGGTCATCCGGGGCGGCGTTGAGATCCAGGTCGCGGCCTCGCAGCTCGTCCCCGGCGACATCGTCCTGCTGGAGTCGGGCGACAAGGTCCCGGCCGACGGTCGACTGCTCGAGGCCGCCGCGTTGCGCGTCGAGGAAGCGTCGCTGACCGGCGAGAGCCTGCCGTCTTCCAAGACGTCCGACACGCTGGACGAAGAGGAGTTGTCCTTGGGCGACCGCACGAACATGCTGTTCGCCGGCACGGCGGTGGCCGTCGGACGGGCCAGGTACGTGGTCACGGAGACCGGCCAGTCCACCGCGATGGGACGCATCGCGGACCTGCTCGGCGAGCAGAAAGAGGAGGCGACGCCGCTCCAGAAGGAACTCAGGGGCATCGGCAAGATCATCGCCATCGGTGTCCTCGCCATCGCGGCGGCCGTGTTCGCACTCGACGCATGGCAGGCGTGGGCCTCGACCGGGCACCTCCCGCTGGCGCAGGCCTTCGCCTATCCGCCCTTCCGCGAGAAGTTGACGCTCTCGCTGCTGATAGCCATCTCGCTCGCCGTGGCGGCGATCCCCGAGGGCCTCCCCGCAATAGTGACGGTCGCGCTGTCGCTCGGCGTCCGCAAGATGGCGGAGCGCAACGCCATCGTTCGGAAGCTGCACGCGGTCGAGACACTCGGCTCCACCACGTTCATCTGTACGGACAAGACCGGCACGCTCACCCGCAACGAGATGACCGTGCGTCGCCTCGTCGTGGGCGACGACGAGGCGACGGTCGGGCCCGACTGGACGATGGAGCCCGCCGGCCGCACGCCGCGCCACGAGGACCTTGAGGCGCTTCTGCAGGCGGCCGCGTCATGCAACGACGCTCACTTCACCGCCGACGGCGTGCTCGTCGGCGATCCCACGGAGACGGCGCTCATAGTGGCCGCCGACCGCATGTCCGACGAGCGCGTGCGTCCGCGCCGCGTCGGCGAGGTCCCGTTCGATTCCGCCCGCAAGCGCATGACGACGATCCACGCGGTCGACTCCGGCCGCGTCGCGTACACGAAGGGCGCGGCGGACGTCATGCTGCACCTGTGCGCGTCCGCGCGGCTGCACGGCGAGACGCTCCCGATGACCGATACGCTGCGGGAGCGGCTGCTGGCCCTGAACGAGGCGCTGGCGGCGGGCGGCTATCGCACCCTCGCGATCGCCATGCGCGGCCTGGAGCCCGACGAG
>JANYJF010000010.1 GCA_025361885.1 Coriobacteriia bacterium | reverse complement strand
GGTGTGGAGCACGTCCACTCCGGCCACGAACAGGAAGGCTATCGCGAGAAACAGCAGATAGTCGTCCTCGAGGAAGCGCCTCGTGTTCCATACGACGAGGAAGAGTCCCGCGGCCACAGCCACGCTGGCGAGCTCGATGAGAGTGTGGAACAGCGTGTAGCTGTACCGGCTGACGGCGATGAGACCGACGACCACCACGAACCCCAGGAACGCTGACACGAACCGTTGTGTCGACGAAAGGACGCCCTGTGTGATCTCAGCGTGGTCATCAACCGGTGCAGTCATTCGAGTCGCCTCGCGAGTCCCAGTGGGCAGCCGGTCCCCCCGGCTCAGCCGCTGGACCGATTCTACCATCGCACGACTCTTGGTCGGAGCGTTGAAGGAAGTGGGCCGCGTCAGCGCCTGCGCCCGCGCCCGCCGCTCCGGCGTCCCATGACCCGCCCGCCGAAGACCGTGCGCGCGACCTTCTTCGCATTGCGGTCAACGTCCGGGATGAGGCGCTCGCGATAGGCGAAACCCTCTAGGTCGCGCGACTCGATGACCTGGTCGATGAGGTTCTCGATGTCACGGAGAAGCGGCATCTCGTCGGGCGCCATGAAGCTCACTGCCGTGCCGGTCGCTCCGGCGCGAGCCGTGCGTCCGATGCGGTGCACGTAGTCCTCGGGATGGCCGGGCATATCGAAGTTCACGACGTGTGATATGTCCTCGACGTCGATCCCGCGCGCCACGATGTCCGTCGCGATCAGGACCCGGTAGCGGCCGGACTTGAAGCCGTCGAGCGCCGCGATGCGTTGCGACTGGGTGCGATTGGAGTGCATGACCGCAGCGCGGATGCCCTCACGTTCCAGGACTTTCTGCACGCGGTCCGCGCGGTGCTTGGTGCGCGAGAAGACCAGGACGCGGTCCCAATGGTCGTGCTGCTTGAGCAGGGCGGCCAGCAACTCGTTCTTCTGCAACTGGTCGACCGGGTAGATCGCCTGCTCGATGGCTTCCACGGGTGTGGCCTGCCTCGCGACGGAGACCTCGACCGGCTCGTGCAGGGTGGAGCCGATGACGCGCAGGACGTCGGACGACATGGTCGCCGAGAACAGGAGCGTCTGACGGGGCTGCGGCAGGAGCGCGATGATCTTGCGCACATCGGGCCAGAAGCCCATGTCGAGCATCCGGTCGGCCTCGTCCAGCACGAGCACCTGGACCTTGTTGAGCTTGAGGTCGCCGCGACGCTGGATGTCCAGCAGCCGTCCGGGTGTCGCGACGAGCAGGTCGATGCCTTTGCGGATAGCCTGCACCTGCGGCTCGTAGCCCACACCGCCGACCACGCACGTCACGCGGTGGCCGGTGAACTTGGCGGCCGTCTTGGCGACCTCCTCGATCTGAAGGGCGAGCTCACGTGTCGGAGAGACCACCAGGGCCGTAACGCCCTGGCCCTTCGGGATGCGCTGGAGCATCGGGAGGATGAACGCGGCCGTCTTGCCGGTGCCGGTCTGTGCCGCGCCTACGACATCGCGGCCCTCGAGCACGTAGGGGATAGCGTCGCGCTGGATGGGGGTGGGCTCCGTATAGCCCATGGCCTCGACGCCCTTGAGGACGGCGTCGTTAAGGCCGAGGTCCGAGAACTGCATATGGTCACCTGACTGGGAGGAGTTAGGCCCTGCCGGTGACGCATGCCTGCCGCTTACGGCCGGTGCGCTGCATGCACGCACCTCGTGTGCGTGGGGCCTTCCGTACTTCTGTACAGTCAGTATAGATGTCCGGTGAGGTCGGTGTCGAACGCGTGTGCGGGGCGCGGGCCCTTTTCGCCGGACACAGGCAGCGGGGCCGGGACCCTTTTCGCCAGCCGCAGGCAGCGGCCTGTGGTACCTGCGACTCACAGGCGGTTCCCTGTGGTGCCACAGGGAACCGCCTGTGTTACCTGCACCTGACAGGCAGTCGCCTGTGTCCGGGCGAAAGGGTCCGGATGCCCGCGGAGCCGACCGGGTTCGGACCCCCAGCACGCCTGCGGCTCGGCCCGAACTCAGACCCCCGGCAGCCCCCGCATCACCGCCAGGAATCCGTCGACGTCCTGTTCCGTGGTGTCGAACGACGCGACCCAGCGGACCACGCCGGGCGATCCGTCCCACTCGTAGAAGTCGGCGACCTCCCGCATCGCTGCCACATGCTCGCGCGGCAGCCGTGCGAAGACCTCGTTCGCTCCGCGCACCTGCACGATCTCCACACCGGACACGGCGGCTGCGCCATCCGCCAGACGCTCGGCCATCGCGTTGGCGTGCGATGCCAGCTCGTGCCACAGCTCTCCCTCGTACAGAGCTGAGAACTGCGCTGCCACGAAGCGCATCTTGCTCGGAAGCTGCCCGGCGTTCTTGCGCACGTACTTGCCGTCGGACACCAGGCCCGGCGTCAGGAAGCACGCGGCCTCGCCGAACAGCATCCCGTTCTTCGTGCCGCCGAAGGACAGCGCGTCCACGCCGGCGTCGGTGGTCATCGCGCGTATCGGCACGTCGAGAGCCGCCGCCGCGTTGGCGAGCCTAGCACCGTCCATGTGCAGCAGCAGCCCTGCGGAGTGCGCGGCGTCGGCCAGGGCGCGGATCTCTTCGCACGTGTAGATGGTGCCGAGCTCCGTCACCTGCGAGATCGAGACCACGCGCGGCTGCACGTGGTGCTCGACGCCCATGCCGCCCAGCTGCGCTGTGATGTCGGCCGGGCGCAGCTTCCCATCCGCGGTGGGTACGCCGATGAGCTTCGACCCGGTGAACCGCTCGGGCGCGCCGCATTCGTCGGTGGCGATATGAGCGGTGGCCGGGCAGATCACGGCCTGGTAGGGCTTGAGCAGCGCTGACAGGCACACGACGTTGGCGCCGGTGCCGTTGAAGACGAAGAAGACGTCGGCCTGCGCTCCGAGGTGGCCGCGGAGGACCTCGACGGCGTGCTCGGTGTACGGGTCGTCGCCGTAGGCGTGCATGTGGCCGGTGTTGGCGGCCGCGATCGCGGCCAAGACGGCGGGATGCGCGCCGGAGTTGTTGTCAGAGGCGAAGGTACGGGCAGGGGACATGGGGCGGCTCCCGGGGTCGGCTGCGCTGCTGCCCCACGATGGTACCCCAGCCGCGTCCGCCTACTCGTACGAGATGGCGTCCCGCACGCTCACCTGCGAGGCGTTGAACGCCGGCAGCAGGCTCGCGACGGCGGAGATGGCGGTCACGATCCCGAGCCATATCGCGAGCCCGCTCCAGGAAAAGACGTACGACAGCGGGATCCCCATGGCGTTCTCCAGCAACTTCACGAGGGCATAGCTCATCGGATAGGTGAGCAGGGCGCCGAAGAGCCAGCTCAACACGCCGACCACGATGCCCTCGGTCATGAACACCTGATAGATGGATGCGTGCGACGCACCGATAGCGCGCATCACCCCGATCTCGCGCGTCGATTCCAGCACGTTGATGATCATGGTGCCGCTCAGCCCGATCACGCCGACCGCCGCCAGGATCGACGCCATGATGACGAGGAACGTGACCAGGATGCCCAGCTCGTTGGCCACCTGGTCGCGCATCCCCTTCTGGGTGCGAACGCCGGACACCGGCTCGTTGAGGTCCTTGAGCCGCCGCTCGACCCGGTCGGCGACCTGCTGCTGGAACGCCGTGTCGTGCGCCACCGTTCGGATGACGGTCCGGCCGACCTCGCCGCGCTGCTGGAGAGCGTTCTCCAGATACGAGCGATTCGCGAAGACGACCGGGCCCATGAGCTGCCCGGACACCACGCCCACCACCCGCCACGTCTTCTCGAACCCCCGCATCTTGAGCTTGACACGACCGCCGACGACCAGGCTCTCGTCCTTGGCGATGTCGGTGTTGACCACGACCGAGTCAGTGTCGTCCGGCTTGAGCCAGCGGCCGTCGACGAGCTTCGGCTTGATGAAGGTGGTGTCCGCCGGCAGCCCGATGGTGTACAGGCTGTCGTTCTCGCTGCCGTCCCCCCGCACGAGCGTGGTCGCGCGCGTGACCCAGCTCTCCGCGGCCACCACGCCCGGTGTGCCCAGCGCCTCGGCCTCGACGGCCCTGGCGTTGACCGGCTTGGCGAACGTGACCTCCACGTCGTGGTTCCACCACGTCTCGAGGTCGGTGACCGTCTGCAGCATCGACGCCCGCACGCACATGACCGACATCACCACCGCGGAGGCCAGAGTCAGCGTGGTCAGCGTGAGCGCCAGCCGCCCCTTTCGCTTGAACGTGTTGCGCAGCGACAGCGCCACGGGCCGCGGCAGGCCGCGCAGCAGCCCGAGCGCTCGGTCCACGATGCCGTGCCCGAACGTCGCCGCGTTCACGCCGGTGGAGTCGAACGCGCGCACGACCGGGATGCCGGTGCCGATGCGGATCGGGATGTAGGCGGCCGCTAGCGGCACCACGAGCCCGACCACGATGCCCAGGGCGATGGTGTAGCCCGGCGGTCCCCCGGCCGAGGTCCCGAAGTTGAGCAGCCTGCCGGCGTAGGACGCGAACCATGTCGCCATGGCGATCCCGAGCGGCAATCCCACAAGGATCGCGAGCAGCCCATAGACGGTCACGAGTATCAGGTACATCGCGGTGATCTGAGACGCCCTGCCGCCCACCGCCTTCATGACGCCGATCTGGCGCGTCTGCTGGGTCAGCAGCGCCGACACGGTGTTGACCACCAGGAATCCGGACAGGGCCAAAGCCATGACGCCGAGCGCCAGCAGCAGGACCGATATCGCCTTGAAGATGTCGCCGAGGAAGTGACTGCCGGGTTTGGGGACGTTCATGCCGTAGACCGTGAGGCCGGCCGGCACCACGGTCTTGTCGCGGATATCGGCCGCCAGGATGCTGGCCTGCTCGCGGGTCAGGCCGGTCTTCTGCAAGGTCAGGAGGATCACGTTCTCGGCGGTCGGGCGCTTGAGGTCGCCCATCGTCTCCATCGAGACGAAACCGGAGTCGGTGCTCGTGAACATCGACGGG
>JANYJF010000065.1 GCA_025361885.1 Coriobacteriia bacterium | reverse complement strand
GCTGGCCAGGGACGCGCGCGACATCACCGGCACGTCGCGGAAGTACATCGTGCCGCTGCTCGAGTACTTCGACGCGCAGGGCGTCACCAAACGTGACGGGGACGTGCGGACCCTGCGACGGGACCGTTAGGCGCCCGGAGGTGCCGGTATCCGCTTCAGCACTATCGTGAACCTGGCGCCGCCCTCGGGCCGGTTGGACGCGTGGATATCCCCGCCGTGCAATTCGATCAAGCGCTTGGTGATCGCCAGTCCCAGGCCCGAGCCTCCGCGCTCGCCCCTGCGCGGGCCCTGGGCCCTGTAGAAGCGGTCGAACACGCGCGGAAGGTCCTCGTCTTGGATGCCGGGCCCGTCGTCGGAGACCTCGATCGCCACGCCGCCGATGCCGGGAGTCGCGCGCAGCCACACGTGTCCCCCCGCCCCGGTGTGCGCGACAGCGTTGCCGAGCAGGTTGAGCATCGCCTGCATGAGCTGGTCGGGCTCGCCGGACACCCATACGTCGGCGGGCGCCTTCACCTCGATCACGCGGTCGCCGAGCCCCCGGGCACGCGCCGCGGCCTCGAGCAGTAGCGTCGACAGCTCGAGGGCCTGGTAGGCCCGTGGCTTGCCGGCGTCGAGTCGCGCGAGCGCGAGCAGGTCGTCGACGAGTCGGCTCATCCGGTCGGTCTCATGCGCGACAAGATCGAGCTCCTCGTGCTTCTCCTCGTCGGTGAGTCCACCGCGTTTGAGCACTTCCATGTGGCCCGCGACCACGGCCAGCGGTGTGCGCAGCTCGTGGGACGCATCCGCCGTGAACCTGCGCTGTTCGCCGAACGCGATCTCGAGCCGGTCGAGCATCGCGTTGATGGCGGAGACCAGCTGCCCGACCTCGTCATCCGGGCCGTTGTAGCCGATGCGGCGAGTGAGCGAGGAGTGACCCACCTGCGAGGCGGTCGACGCGGCGCGCCGCAGCGGGCGCAGGGAAGCGCGTGCCGCCCACGCGGACAGCATCGCTCCGAGCAGCACGACCACCGAGCCCGCCAGCACGAGCGTCGTCAGCAGCTGCGTCGCCACGTCGTCAGCCAGCGACGTGGGCAGGGCCGACTCGAACACGGCGACCGGGGTGCCCGACGTGTCGCGCACCGGGGCCGTCACCGCCCGGTACGACCGGCCCAGGAACGACAGCGTCAGAAAGCGTCGGTCCGCCATCTTGAGGTCGAGCGCTCGCGTGTTCGCCGCCGAGGACTCGAGCTTCACGCTCGAATTGGAGATGACGCGGCCATCGGCGAAGCGCACGAGAAGAATGGGGTTCGTGGCCGAATACGCCGATGCCCGTGCCTGCAGGTATGCGCGCGTCTGACCCGCCAGGTCGGCGTTCTTCGCCGGTTGTCCCAGTGCGGCCGAATACGACTCCGCCTCGCGCAGGAGCGTGCGGTCCACGTCCGCGCCGAGGCGCTGCGAGACGCTCAGGTACGCGAATGTGGCGAGGCTCCACACCCCGACCGCCAGGACCAGCGTCACCGCCAGAGCCACGCGAACGGACGTGGACAGCCTGCGGCGCGGCGCGCGTTCGGCCGGTGCCGCGACCGATGCGGGTCCGGCGGGAGCGACAGCCTCCGGCGCGCGGTCCGGGGTCACGTCCCCATCAGGACGGGACACGGTACCCCGCTCCGCGGACGGTCTCGATGATCGACGGCATCCCGGGGCGGTCCAGCTTGCGCCTCAGGTAGCCGACGTAGACGTCTACCACGTTCGAGCCGGTGTCGAAGTCGAAGCCCCACACCGCGTCGAGCAGCTGCTGGCGCGTGATGACCTGGCCCGCGTGACGCATGAGGTACTCGAGGAGTGCGAACTCACGCGAAGGCAGATCGGCAGCGACGCCGGGACCGTTCTTCGCGACGCGGGTGCGAGTGTCGAGCTCGAGATCTCCCACGACCAGTTCGCGCGAGGAGGCACGCCCCTGCCGGGAGTTCGCTCGGATGCGGGCCGTGAGCTCCGCGAAGGCGTACGGTTTGGTGAGGTAGTCGTCGGCGCCCAAGTCGAGCAACTCGACTTTGTCGTCGATGTCGCCCAGGGCCGATACCACGATGACGGGGAGTTCGGGCTCGAAGGCGCGTATGCGCGCGAGCACGTCGCGGCCGTTGCCGTCCGGCAGCAGCAGATCCAGGATCACGAGGTCGTAGTCCCGGGTCAGCGCCATCTCCGCAGCTTCGCCGGCCGTCGTCGCCCGCTCGACCTGGTGGCCCTCCGCCGTCAGTCCCTTGATCGCGAACGACGCGATGCCGTCCTCGTCCTCCACAAGCAAGATCTTCACGGTGTGGCTCCTTCCGTGTGTCCGGGGTCCGGCTAGTCGTGCGTGCCCGTCGTCGGAGCGCTGGTCCTGTGTTCGTCGTTCTCGCGCACGGGCGGCACCACTACCTCATGATCGGGCGGGCTGGCTGGCGCGACCGGCGCCGCGGCGGCGGCCGGCTTTGCAAAGGAGACAGCGGGCGAGTGAGCGTTCGACCCGCCCGAGGACACCGACTGCTGAGGCGCAGGTGCTGGAGCCGTCGCGGGCGGTGCGACCGGGACCGCGACAGCGGACGGCGCGACGGGACGCTGGGTCGAGCGCGCGACGAGGAGCGGCAGGTCGGTCGCCTTCGGGTGCCCGGTGTCGATGCCGGAGGCGACCAGCGCCGCCGCGACGAGGAGAAGCACAACCGCGCTCGCCGCCGCTGCGTACAGGGTCTTGGGTCCCGGCAGCTTCATGTGTCAGTCGCCCTTCGGCGTGTTGGTCCCGTGGCACGTGCAGAAGTATGTGCGATACCCGTTGGGGTGGCACTTCGAACATGGCAGAGAGCGATAGCCGTGCCGGGAGGCGGGGTGGGCGAACGTCCACGCCGTGGCGGGACGGTGGCAGTCCGAGCATTCCCCCCGGGGCTCGTGCCGCGTCGTGCGATGACAGGTCGAGCAGCGGGTCTTGGTCATGTCGTGGCACCGTTGGCAATCCACGGTCATATGCCCCGGCAGAGGCACGCCTCGGCCGACCGGGCTCGACGTGGCGAGGACCGACGCGCTCGGCGACAGGACGCCCGCAGCCCGAAGCGCGTCGAGTGTGACGTCGTGGCCCGTGGTGGCGTGGCACACGACGCACTGGCCCTGCCTGGCGTGCAGCGCATGATCGAACCTGGAGGCCGAGTTGTTCGAGACGATCGGATGACATCGTACGCATCGGCTGTTGGGCATGTCGACGGTCTGGCCGGGGAAGACCGGGGACGTGGTGAAGTGGTCCCGAAGCTCCCTGAGCGCGACGAACTTGTGCAGACCATGGGCTACGATGCCCGGATCGATGTGGCAGTCGACGCACGCCACCGACGTGTGGCGGCCCTTGGCCCACGCCTGGTAGTACGGCTCCATCTCGTGGCACGTCCTGCAAAACGGCGGGGTCTCCGTGTACTGCAAAGTGACCGCGAGCGCCCCTATCAGGAGAATCGCGGTCACTGAGAAGAGTAGCAACCTGCGCGCCGGGCCCGTGCTCGCCCGGCCTCGCGCGCGCGCCGGCCTTCGTGCCGGTCTGCGTTCCTGCACCTAGTCCCCTCCACCTTGAGCCCCATGACACGTCGTACAACTATGAGAAGCATAGCCGTTCGGGTGGCATTTCACGCAGGCCCAGGCGGTGTAGCCGTGGTGGACGGACGGGTGGCTGAACGTGGCGGACGCCCACGCGCGGCTCGGTGAGTGGCAAGACGCGCAGGTCGAGCCGTAGTGGCTCGCGGGCGAGGAGTGACACGACGAGCAGCCGGAGCTCGTAGTGTGGGTGAACGCCCAGTTCGAGCCGGCGTTGCGGTGACAGGTGGAGCACTGACCCGCGCGGTGTCCGCCGGGACGGGCGTGGCAGCGCGCGCAGTCGAGCGAGAGGTTGTGCGCGACCCTCGCGTTCTTGAACGGCACCCCGACCTTGTGGCAGCTCGAGCAATTCGCGCCGTAGTGGCCCGCGGGGGCGGCGTGGCAGGTCGAGCACTGGACCGTGGTCGGGTGCGTGAAGGCCCAGGTGCGACCCGCGCTGCGATGGCACGTGGCGCACTGCCCGTCACGGTGCTTGGCGGGCGCGGTGTGGCAGATGCTGCACGCGGGATCGGTGTGGCCGTACGAGGCGTTCTTGAACGACACGCCGGGCGCGTGGTGGCATGTGGAGCACTCGCCGGGGAAATGGTTCGCGGGAGGCTTGTGGCACGTAGCGCACGCGGGGTCGGCTGGATGCGTGAAGACCCACTTGATGCCGGGGCGGTGGCACGTCGTGCAGCCGCCCGTGCCCGGCAGGACTTTGTGCGGCGGCGTGTGACAGGACTCGCACGTCTGCTTGTCCAGGTCGTGGCACCGGGTGCACTGCGGGAGCGCCACGTGCAGAGCCGAGGTGGCGACTGTGCTGCGGGTTGCGGCGGCACCGCGGGACGTCATCGTCGCCAGCAGCGCGGTCGTCGTGGTCTCGGAGGTCGGCGCGCTCGACGTGGCCAGAACTCCCGCTCTGCTCAGCGCGTCGGTGCTGACACGGTGTCCGGCGTCGCGGTGGCATTCGGCGCACGGCGCGGTTCCGGCGTGCTGCTTGTGGGAGAACTTGGGCCCGGTGCGGCTCAGGATGTCCTTGTGGCATACGAGGCATCGCGCGTCCGGGACCACCGCGTCGCCGCGCGGGAACGTCGGCTTGGTGGAGAAGTGGTCGACGAGCTCCTTCGTGGCGGTCGCTTTGTGCTTCAGGTGGTTGACAGTGCCAGGATCCACGTGGCATGCCACGCAATCCACCGTCTTGTGCGCGCCGGTCTGCCATGCGTCGTAGTACGGCCGCATCTCGTGGCAGGTGATGCAGAACGCCGGCTTCTCGGTCGCTTTGAACACGGGGACCGCGGCCGCACCCGCGGCGCTCAGCGCGATGAGGACCGCCGCCAGAAGGGCGGCAGGATGCGTCAGCATCAGGCTCTTGATCTTCATGGCGAGCATCAGCCTCCGGCGGGCGGGGTCGTCCTTGCTCATAGTCGGCAGGCCGCGTGAGAGGCTGATGAGAGTCGGGTGAGAGTCTCCTTACCCTCAAGTAAGGGCCGCGTCGCGACCGTCGCGTTTGACAGGGCAGGTGACCCTCCGCAGAATGCCCTACGGAGGCGAATGGGTCCTGGTGGGCTCCGCGGTCTTCAAAACCGACGTGGGGGGTGAAGAGCCTCCTGGGTGTGTTCGATTCGCACGCGCCTCCGCCACCAGCGAAGATCGGGGCGGCTGCCGCATCAGCGGCAGCCG
>JANYJF010000053.1 GCA_025361885.1 Coriobacteriia bacterium | reverse complement strand
GCTGCCTTTGGCGGCGACCCGGGGCCCACGCGCATGCCCGGCGCATCTTTCGCGGGCATCGAGGCCTTGCGCTCGTGCCGGTATTCGGTAGAATGGCCTAGCGTTTCGCGGGCCGTTAGCTCAGCTGGTAGAGCAGGGGACTCTTAATCCCAAGGTCATAGGTTCGATCCCTATACGGCCCACCATAGAACTCATGCAAGGCCGGCGGGCTCGTCCCGTCGGCCTTGCTGTATAGTTGTGAGCCGCATTGCACCCGCGCGGGCGTGGCGGAATGGCAGACGCGCCGGGTTTAGGTCCCGGTGAGGAAACTCGTGGAGGTTCGACCCCTCTCGCCCGCACCACACCGACCTTCGCCCGGGCCACCAGACATGGTCCGCGGGCGGGTACACACGGAAGACACCGTCACAGGAGGACCCTTGAAGACCAGCGTCGAGAAGCTCGAAGGCTCCAGCGTCCGCCTCACCGTCACGGTCGAGGCCGCGGACGTGGACAGCGCGATCACGGAGGCGTATGCCACCGCCGCGAAGAAGGTGCGAATTCCCGGGTTCCGTCCCGGTCGTGCACCGCGCCCCATCATCGACACCCACGTGGGCCGCGACTACGTGCTCACTGAGGCGCTCGAGAAGCTCGTCTCAGACACGTACCCCCTGGCGATGGACGAGCTCGACCTCCGCGCCATAGAGCGGCCGGACTTCGGCGAGCTCGACAACCTCGTCGAGGGCGAGGAGTACACCTGGCACGCGGAAGTGGTCATCAAGCCGACGTTCGAGATCTCCTCGTCCGACAACCTTGAGGTCACCGTCGAGTCCGCAAAGGCGACCGACGCCGAGATCGACGCTCAGCTCGACTACCTGCGCGACCGCTTCGCCTCCCTGGAGCCCGCCGAGGGCCGCGGCGTGGCGGAAGGCGACTTCACGCTCATCAGCTTCGTCGGGACGGTCGACGGTGAGCCCTACGAGGGCAACGTCGTCGACAAGTACCTCTACGAGTTGGGGAAGGGCCAGATGCCGCCCGAGTTCGACGCGGCGCTGATCGGCCACATGCCCGGCGACCAGGTCATGGTCGAGTTCGAGGTCCCGGACTCGGGTGCCTCCGAGTTCGTCGGCAAGAAGGCCGGGTTCGACGTGACCGTCCACGAGATCAAGGCGAAGTCGCTCCCCGCAGTCGATGATGACTTCGCATCCAACGTGGGGGGATTCGAGACTGCGGATGAGCTGAAGGCCGACATCCGCACCCGGCTCGATGAGAACAAGGCGGTCGGTTACACCCGCATGATCGAGCGCGAGGCGCGCGGCGTGCTCGCCGGACGCCTCGTGGGCGACGTGCCCGATGTCATGATCGAGGCGCGCACCGAGTCGCTGACCGAGGACTTCTTCGAGAGCCTCAAGGGACGAGGCATCGGGATGAACGAGTACCTCGAGGCCACCGGAGTCGCGCTCGAGCAGCTCCAGGAGGACATCGGCCGCGAAGCCCGTCTGCAGGTCCGCGAGGAGTTGGCACTTGAGGCGCTCGCCAAGTCGCTGGCCATGGAGGTCACCGAGGACGACTTCACACAGGAGCTGTCCCGCAACCTGGACGAGGGCGAGACCCCCGAGCAGCTTCGCGAGCAGCTGCGCTGCAATGGCGCCCTGCCGCTGCTTCGCGAGCAGATCCTCCGCCGCAAGGCGCTCGTGTGGCTGATGGACAACGTCAAGGTCAACGAGCAGGATCCCGCTGCGGCCGCCGAGGCCAAGCCCGAGAAGAAGCCGGCGAAGAAGAAGGCCCCCAAGGCCGACAAGGAGGCGTAGCCATGAGCTTCGAAGCACACGACCTGGTACCCATCGTCGTCGAGCAAACGTCGCGCGGCGAGCGCTCCTTCGACATCTTCTCGAGGCTTCTCAACGAGCGCATCGTCTTCCTCGGCCATGAGGTCGACGACCAGATCTCGAGCCTCGTGATCGCGCAGCTCCTGCACCTGGAGAGCGAGGATCCCGAGAAGGACATCCACCTGTACATCAACTCGCCCGGCGGCCTCGTGTCCGCAGGGCTCGCCATCTACGACACGATGCAGTTCATCCGCTGCGACGTCGCCACCACGTGCATCGGCCAGTGCGCCTCGATGGCCGCGGTGCTGCTTGCAGCCGGCGCAGCCGGCAAGCGCTCCGCGCTCCCGAACTCCCGCGTGCTGATCCACCAGCCGCTCGGCGGCGTACAGGGCCAGGTGGCCGACATCGAGATCGGTGCCCGCGAGATGCTGCGCACCAGAGCACAGCTCGACGAGATCCTGGCCACGCACACCGGCCAGAAGGTCGAGAAGATCCACTCTGACACCGATCGTGACAACATCATGACAGCCGAGGAAGCCAAGGCGTACGGCCTGGTCGACGCGGTCATGGTGCACCGCGGCAAGTAGTTCCCACCGCGCGGCTCCACACCACAGGCAACGGAAGGCTCGGACCCATGCCCAAGAGCGTCGAAGGACCCGAACAGCTCAAGTGCTCGTTCTGCGGAAAGAACCAACGGCAGGTGCACAAGCTCATCGCCGGCCCCGGTGTCTACATCTGCGACGAGTGCATCGAGTTGTGCAACGACATCGTCGACGAGGACCGGGTCGAGGAGACGAGCGAGCTCGTCTCGAGTGACGAGCCCCTGCCCACGCCCCGCGAGATCCACGAGATGCTGGGCAACTACGTGATCGGCCAGGAGGACGCGAAGAAGGTCTTGGCCGTCGCGGTCTACAACCACTACAAGCGCATCCGCTGCCTGCCGTGCGAGACCACCGACGATGTCGAGCTCGCCAAGAGCAACATCCTGCTGCTCGGGCCCACCGGCTGCGGCAAGACGCTGCTGGCACAGACCCTCGCGCGGATCCTGAAGGTCCCCTTCGCGATCGCCGACGCCACCTCGCTGACCGAGGCCGGCTATGTGGGCGAGGACGTCGAGAACATCCTGCTCAAGATCATCACCGCGGCTGACTTCGACATCCCCAAGGCCGAGGTCGGCATCATCTACATCGACGAGATCGATAAGGTGGCCAGGAAGGCCGAGAACCTGTCGATCACGCGCGACGTCTCGGGCGAAGGTGTGCAGCAGGCGCTCCTCAAGATCATCGAGGGCACCGAGGCTTCCGTGCCCCCGCAGGGAGGCCGCAAGCACCCTCAGCAGGAGCTCATCAAGATCGATACGACCAACATCCTGTTCATCCTCGGCGGGGCGTTCGTGGGGCTCGAGAAGATCATCGCCGACCGGGTCGGCAAGAAGGGCATAGGTTTCGGCGCTGACATCACTGACGCCAGCAAGCACGAGACCGGGGTCTTGCTGAGTCAGGCGATGCCCGAGGACCTGCACAAGTTCGGTATGATCCCCGAGTTCGTGGGACGTCTGCCGGTGGTCGCGCACGTGGAGCAGCTCACCGAGTCCGATCTGGTCAGGATCCTCACGCAGCCGAAGAACGCCCTGGTCAAGCAGTACGAGCGGCTCTTCGCGCTCGAAGGCGTGGCACTCACGTTCACCGAAGCCGCCCTCGCTGAGATTGCGACGCTGGCGGTCAAGCGGGAGACCGGCGCGCGGGGCCTGCGCTCCATAATGGAGTCGCTGCTGCTGGACTTGATGTACGACCTGCCGGGACGTGTCGACGTGGAGTCGGTCGTCATCACCGAGGAGGTCGTGCGCGACGGCGCTGAGCCCACGATCGTGCGCGCGAGTGAGCGGGCGGACGCAAGCGCGTAGAGCTGGGCGGCTTTGCCGGCCCTTCGCATCGCTCGGCTGGTGTTCGACCGGCGTGTCGCGGGACGCGGCATCGGTACGGCGTTGCTGGGTGCCGCGCTCGACCTGACACTCGAGCTCACGGAGTGTGTGGCGTGCGTTCGCTGGACGCCGTCCGGAAGGCGCTCGACCACGCTCAAGACTGAGCCCGCGGTTCCTGCAGCCACACTCTTCGCATAGAATCGCAGATACTCCGACACGCGACTCGCGAAGCAACCCGCATCCCCACACGCGAAGGGACCCTGCCAGACATGGCCGATCTGCCCAAGGCATACGACCCGAAAGCGGTCGAGGGACTGATCTTCAACAGCTGGACGCGCGGCGGCTACTTCCGCCAGCCCGTGGTCGAGGGCGTCGCGCCCTTCACGATCGTCATCCCGCCGCCCAACGTCACCGGGTCGCTGCACATGGGCCACGCGCTCAACAACACGATCCAGGACGTCGTCATCCGCAGGCAGCGCATGACGGGACGTCCCACGCGCTGGGTCATCGGCACGGATCACGCCGGCATAGCGACGCAGAACAAGGTCGAGCAGATGCTCGCCAAGCAGGGCCTGTCCCGCGGCGACGTGGGTCGCGAGAAGTTCATCGAGCTGTGCTGGGCGTGGCGAAGCGAGTACGGCAACACCATCATCGGCCAGCTCAAGGCGATGGGCTGTTCGTGCGACTACGACGACGAACACTTCACGATGGACCCTGGCTACCAAGTCGCGGTCAAGCGAGTCTTCGTCGATTGGTTCGAGCGCGGCTTGATCTACCGGGGCAAGCGCATCATCAACTGGTGCCCGCGCTGCGCCACCGCCCTCTCCGACATCGAGGTGGAGCACGAGGAGCTCGACGGCCACCTGTGGCACTTCCGCTACCCGTTGAAAGAGCTGGTGGACGGGGTCGACAGCGTCGTTGTGGCCACCACCCGACCCGAGACGATGCTCGGCGACACGTGCGTCGCCGTGAACCCGGCTGACGAACGCTATCGTGCGCTCGTCGGTGCGACGGTGGTGCTGCCGCTCGTGGGCCGCGAGATCCCGATCGTGGCCGACGAGTACGTGGACATGGCGTTCGGCACCGGCGCGGTCAAGGTCACGCCGGCGCACGACCCGAACGACTTCGATATCGGCGAGCGCCACGGGTGCGCCAAGATCAACATCATGAACGCCGATGCCACCATCTCGACGGAGGGCGGCGCCTATGCCGGCCTCGACCGGTACGAGGCGCGCGAGCGGGTCGTCGCCGACATCGAAGCGGCGGGCCTGCTCGTCAAGGTCGAGGACCACAGGCACTCCGTGGGTCACTGCTACCGCTGCCACACCGTTGTGGAGCCGTGGCTGTCCGACCAGTGGTTCGTCGACATGAAGCCGTTGGCGGCCCCCGCCATCGACGCAGTGCGCGACGGTCGCGTCACGTTCCACCCGAAGCGCTGGGAGAACGTCTACTTCCACTGGATGGAGAACATCCGCGACTGGTGCGTCTCGCGCCAGCTGTGGTGGGGCCACCAGATCCCCGTCTACTACTGCGACGCATGCGGCGAGATGGTCGCCTCAGTCGAGCCCGTGGCCACATGCTCGAAGTGCGGCGGCCCCACCCGGCAAGACGCCGACGTGCTCGACACGTGGTTCTCCTCGGCGCTGTGGCCGTTCGCGACGCTCGGCTGGCCCGAGGCCACGCCCGAGGTCGACTACTTCTACCCCGGGCAGGTGCTGTCCACGGCGCGCGACATCCTGTTCCTATGGGTGGCGCGGATGATCATGAACGGCATCGACTTCATGGGCGACGTCCCCTTCTCCGACGTGATCATCCACCCCACGGTGTTCAACGCCGAGGGCAAGCGGATGAGCAAGTCGCTGGGCACGGGCGTGGACCCTCTCGACCTCATGGAGCACTACGGCGCCGACGGCATGCGTTTCGGCCTCATGCTGCAGGTGACCGGCAACCAGGACATCAAGTTCGCCGAGGACAAGCTTCTCTCCTCGCGCAACTTCGCGAACAAGATCTGGAACGCCAGCCGCTTCGTGCTCATGAACATGGATGGGTACACGCCCGGCGCGCCCGTGGCCGACACAGTGGCCGACGCATGGATACTCTCGCGGCTCGCGGACCTGTCGGCGCGCGTCGACGAAGGGCTCGACACCTACGAGTTCGGAGAGACGGCCCGCGCGCTCTATGACTTCTTCTGGAGCGAGTTCTGCGACTGGTACATCGAGCTGGCGAAGGCCCGCCTCGCGGCGGGCGGGGCTGCGCGGCTGACGGTGCAGCGCAACCTCGTGTTCGTGCTCGACCGCGCGCTGCGCCTCCTGCACCCCATGATGCCGTTCGTGACCGACGAGATCTGGCGGCAGCTGCCGCTGGCGGAAGCCGATCGCGCCGACTCGCTCATGATCGCGGCGTGGCCGTCGTCCTCGGATCTGTCGCCCTTCCGCGACGAGGACGCCGAGACCACGATCGCCGCGGTCCAGGAGGTCGTGACCGCCGTGCGCGCCGTGCGCGCCCGCTACGCCGTGCCGCAGCGCGCGGTCGTCGACGTGATCGTGAAGGCTACCGGTGACCAGGCGCTCGTGATCGAGAACCAGGCCGGGTACCTGCGCTCCCTCGCGGGCGTCGGCGCGCTGACGGTCGACGCGGCGGCCGCGAAGCCGGCGCACTCGGCCGTGGCC
Organism: Coriobacteriia bacterium; assembly: GCA_025361885.1. Classification (GTDB taxonomy): domain Bacteria; phylum Actinomycetota; class Coriobacteriia; order Anaerosomatales; family PALSA-660; genus JANYJF01. The sequence goes on along the minus strand of JANYJF010000053.1, from coordinate 19,433 downwards.
GTGGCCGCGGGCGCGGAACTGTACATCCCGCTCGAGGGCCTCGTCGACTTCGCGCACGAGCGCGCCCGGGTGGTCAAGGAGCTCACGACCGCGCAGGCCGACCTCGAGCGTCTCACCCGCAAGCTCGCGAACGAGGGCTTCCTCGCGAAGGCGTCCGCCGAGGTCATCGCGAAGGACCGTGCGAAGGCCGCTGAGCTCGCCGACGCCGTGGGCAAGCTCACTTCGCAGCTCGCCGAGCTCGCGGACTGAGGATCATGGCCATGCGCTTCGTCGAAGCCGTCCTCGCACTCGACGGCGCGCTGCGCTTCGGCATCAACCCGTCGCTCGACGGCATCCGCGGGCTGTGCGCCGAGCTCGGCGACCCGCAGCTGTCGTACCACTGCGTCCAGGTGACCGGCACCAACGGCAAGTCGTCGGTCACACGCATGGTGGCGGCCCTCCTGACGGCGCACGGGCATCGCACCGGCGCCTACACAAGCCCGCACCTGGTGTCGTACACGGAACGCATCGAGCTCGACGGTGCGCCCGTCAGCGAAGGCGAATTCGCGCGCGGCGTTGAGGCGGCGCTCGGTGCCGCGGAGCGGACAGGCGGCGACTACACCGAGTTCGAGGTCCTCACCGCGGCGGCGCTGTGGCTGTTCCGCGAGCGCGGCGTGTCCTTCACGGTCCTCGAAGTGGGCATGGGCGGACGATGGGACGCGACGAGCGTGGTGGCGCCGGCGGTGGCGGTGGTGACCGGTGTCGCTCTCGACCACACGGAGCGACTGGGCTCCACGGTCGAGGAGATCGCCGCGGACAAGGCGCACATCATCAAGCGCGGGTCTGTCGCGGTCCTCGGTCCGGGAACCGGTGCCGTGCGCGGAATCCTCGAGCGTCGCGCTGACGAGATGGGTGCGGAGGTCGTGACCGTTGGGGAAGGCGACGTCCACTTCAAAGTCGAGCGGTCGGCGCACAAGCCCGGCGGCGACACGACCGTGCGCGTCATCTCGCGCGGGTGCGACTTCGGCGAGGTGGGCGTGACCGCGCCTGCCTACCAGGCGCCCAATGTCGCCACCGCCATCGCCGCGGCGCAGGCGGCTCTGGGAGGTGCCATCGACGTTGAATCCACCAGGCGCGCCCTTGCCCGCCTGACGTTTCCCGGCAGGTTCGAGCTCGTGCTGCGTGAGCCGCCGGTCGTACTCGACGGCGCCCACAACCCCGAGGCAGCCGGAGCGCTGGCCGGCGCGATCGCGGAGGCGTGGCCCGACCCGTCCGCCCGGCCTGTCGCGGTCATCGGGATCCTGGGCGACAAGGACGCGGAGGGGATCGTTCGTGCCCTGGCGCCGGTCGTGGGCGGCTTCGTGTGCACGGCCAGCTCGACGTCGCGCGCGATGCCCGCCGAAGGCCTCGCGGACGTCGTCGAGCGGGTGACGGGGACGCGGCCCCCGGTGGTCGCGGACCTGCCCTCGGCCGTCGAACACGGCCGCCGGCTGGGGCGTTCCGCGGGCGCCCTCGTCACCGGGAGCCTGTACACGGTCGGGGAGGCGCGGGCGCTTCTCGTCCCGACTCGCTGACGGCATCTTCTCGCGCCGGCGCGCGGACCCGGTCTTCGCATGGGGCGCGTCTGCTAGAATCCTCACATACGCGCCTGAACCTGCCGGCACGCATCGTTGACTGCCCGTGGGCACGGGCTGGAAAGGGACGCATACATGGGCGACCTCCTGACTCCGATCACCGCCAGCGCCGAATTCCAATTCGGCTGGAAGCTGTGCGCGTTCTTCCTCCTGATCTTCACGGTCGCGCTCATCTTCTGGACCTGGCGCGACGCGGACAGGCGCGGCGGGATGGCGTGGTTCTGGGCCGTCGTCGTGCTCCTGTTCAACGTCCCCGGCTGGATCATCTACATGGTCGTGCGCCCGCCCGAGTACCTCGACGACGCTCACGAGCGGGAACTCGAGATCCGCGCCGCCGAGTCGCGACTGACCAAGGACGGCGCCACGTGCCCCAGTTGTCTCAAGCCGGTCGAACCCGAATACCTGATCTGCCCCTACTGCATGAAGAAGCTCAAGAAGCCGTGCGTGAACTGTGGGCGCGCGCTGAAGATGAGCTGGGGCGTGTGTCCGTACTGCAAGACGAAGCAGACCGCCGGCGAGGTCGCGGATGCGATGGCTCCGACGCGCACCACGCCCCGGGAGCCGGGTCCGGCGAACAAGGCGTAGAGGGAGCACTCCAGCATGGTCGAGATCTCCGTGAAGCTGCCCGACGGCAGCGGCAAGCAGGTGCCCGAGGGCGCCACCGTCTTCGATGTCGCGACCGCGATCAGCCCGCGCCTGGCCTCGGCCGCGATCGCCGGCAAGATCGATGGAGCGCTCGTCGACATCGACCATGTGGTGAGCGAGGGCGCTTCCGTCGAGATCGTCACGGACCGCAGCCCCGAGGCGCTCGGCATACTGCGCCACTCCGCCGCGCATGTGATGGCCGAGGCCGTCAAGGACCTGTTCCCGACCGCGAAGTTCGGCATCGGGCCCGCCATCGAGGACGGCTTCTACTACGACTTCGACGTCGACCGCCCGTTCACGCCGGGCGACCTGGCCGCCATCGAGGATCGCATGCGCCAGATCGCCGCCGAGTCCAAGCACTTCTTGAGAGGCGAGCTGGACAGGCTCGAGGCGTGGGACGCCTTCGACGGCCAGCCGTACAAGCGCGAGCTCATCGAGGGCCTCCCCGAGGGCGAGACCATCTCGATCTACACGCAGGGCAACTTCACCGACCTGTGCCGGGGCCCGCACGTGCCCGACACGGGATGGCTCAAGGCGTTCAAGCTCATGAAGGGCGCTGGCGCATACTGGCGCGGCGACTCGGACCGACCGATGCTCCAGCGCATCTACGGCACCGCGTGGATGAGCCAGAAGGACCTCGACGCGTACCTGACCCGCATCGAGGAGGCCGAGCGCCGCGACCATCGCAAGCTCGGTAAGGAGCTCGACCTCTTCAGCTTCCACGAGGAGGCCGGCGCGGGTCTTCCGCTCTACCACCCCAAGGGCGCCCGCGTGCTGCGCCTGCTGCAGGAGTGGCTGCGCGGCGTGCTGTACTCGCGCGGCTACGTCGAGGTCATCACCCCGCACATCTTCAAGTCCGATGTCTGGAAGATCTCCGGCCACTACGAGAATTACCGCGACAACATGTACTTCTTCGAGGTCGACGAGGGCGACGGCCGCGTCAACGAGTACGGCATCAAGCCGATGAACTGCCCGGGTCACCTCATGATCTACGGTGACTCGCTGCGCTCGTACCGCGATCTGCCGATCCGCATGTCGGAGTTCGGGACCGTCTACAGGCACGAGATGTCGGGTGTGGTGCACGGGCTGATGCGCGCCCGCTCCTTCACGCAGGACGATGCGCACATCTTCTGCACGCCCGAGCAGGTCCACGCCGAGGTCCTCGGGATGCTGGACCTGGTCGCGTACGTCAACGGCGTCTTCGGCTTCGAGTACTCCGCCGAGGTCTCCACACGCCCGGACAAGTCCATCGGCGGCGAGGAGTTCTGGCGCGTGGCCACCGAAGCGCTCATCAATGCGCTCGACGAGAAGGGCGTGCCCTACGAGATCAACGAGGGCGACGGCGCGTTCTACGGCCCCAAGATCGACATCAAGCTCAAGGACGCCATCGGGCGTACGTGGCAGACCTCGACCATCCAAGTCGACTACAACATGCCGCAGCGATTCGGACTGACGTATCGCACCGCCGAGAACACCGAGGCGCAGCCGATCATGCTGCACCGCACGATCCTCGGGTCGATGGAGCGCTTCTTCGGCATCCTGATCGAGCACTACGCCGGCGCGTTCCCGACGTGGCTCGCGCCTGTGCAGGCCGTGATCATCCCGATCGCCGACCGGCACATGGACCACGTGGCGTCCGTGCGCGCCAGGCTCGAGACCGTGGGCGTTCGCTGCGAGGTGTACTCCGACCAGGAGCCGATGCGCGTCAAGATCGCGAAGGCCCAGCAGCAGAAGGTCCCGTACATGCTGATCATCGGTGACAAGGAAGTCGAAGCCGACTCCGTCTCGGTCCGCGAGCGCACGGCCGGCGATATCGGCGCCGTGCCCGTCGCGGAATTCGCGGATATGGTCGCTGCGTCGAAGCCCGGCGCCTGACGTCCGAGTGCGTCCGTCCTTCGTCACCACTCCCCTTGGAAGCATCCGCGGGCGCCGTTCGGCTTGCCCGAGAATGAACATCTTCTCGGCACGTTTCGGGGGTATGATGGCGGGCAGTCATTCCTGAACGGCGCTGAGACCGCGGGTCCCAGCGGGTCAGGTTTCACCCTTCGAGTGGAGGCCTTCGGACGTGGGCGACATCATCTACTACGGGATCGCGTTCGTGTTCCTGGGAGTGTGCCTGTTGTACGTGCGCGCCGCGGACAAGCTGTGAGGTGGCTGCGATGAGTGCCGAGTACATCGTGATGGGCATCGTGGCGCTGGGGATCTTCGTCTACCTCGCGTATGCCCTGCTGTTCCCCGAGAGATTCTGACGGCCCAAGGAGGCTTGACGCACCCATGACCCTGGATATCCTGCGGATGGTCGGGTTCGGCGGGCTCGTGCTCGTCGTCGGCTATCCACTGGGCCTGTACATGGCCCGCGTGTTCGCCGGGGAGCGCACGTGGCTCACGCCCGTGCTCGCGCCGGTCGAGCGGGCCGTCTACCGGCTGGCCGGCGTCGATCCGTCGGCGGAGATGCGCTGGACCAGCTATGCGTCCTCGCTGCTCCTGTTCAACTTCGCGTGCTTCACCATCCTGTACCTCCTGCTGAGGCTGCAGGGCGTGCTGCCGTTGAATCCGACAGCCGCCACGGGCATGTCGCCGGACATGGCGTTCAACACCGCCGTCAGCTTCGTCACCAACACCAACTGGCAGGCCTTCGCCGGAGAGACCGGCGTGAGTCACCTGACCCAGATGCTGGGCTTCACGTGGCAGAACTTCATCTCGGCCGCTTCCGGCATGACCGTCGCGGTCGCCTTCATCCGGGGGCTGACGCGCAAGGAGACGCGCGAGATCGGCAACTTCTGGGCTGACCTGACTCGGTCGTGGCTCTACGTCCTGCTGCCGATGTCGATCGTCATCGCGCTGGTCTACGTGTCGCAGGGGACCGTCCAGACGCTGGCTGGAGCCGTGACCGCTAAGACCATCGAGGGTGTCACGCAGGTCATGCGCGTCGGGCCCGTGGCTTCGCAGGAGGCCATCAAGCTGCTCGGCACCAACGGCGGCGGCTTCTTCAACGCGAACTCCGCCCATCCCTTCGAGAACCCGACGCCGTTGACGAACCTGCTGCAGGTGCTGTCGATGTTCGCGATCCCGGCGGGGCTGACGTTCACGTTCGGTCGCATGGCGGGCAGGATGCGGCAGGGCGTGGTCATCTTCGCTGCCATGGCGATCCTGTTCTTCGCGGGTCTGGGCGTCATCTACGGCTTCGAGCACGCCGGGAACCCGAACCTGACCCGGGTGGGCGCGGACCAGGTGGCCTCGGCCGCGCAGGCCGGCGGCAACATGGAGGGCAAGGAGGTCCGGTTCGGCATCGCCGACAGCGCGCTGTACGGCGCCACCACCACGGCGGCCTCCTCCGGCGCGGTCAACGGAGCGATGACGAGCATGACGCCGCTGGCCGGCGGTATGGCGATGCTCAACATCGCTCTCGGCGAGGTCGTGTTCGGCGGAGTCGGCTCCGGGTTGTACGGCATGCTGATCTTCGCGCTGCTCGCGGTCTTCATAGCCGGGCTGATGGTCGGGCGGACCCCGGAATACCTCGGCAAGAAGATCGGCCCGAAAGAGATGAAGCTCGCGATGTTCGCGATCCTGGCGCTCGCCGCGAGCGTGCTCGTCCTCACCGCGCTCGCGATCAGCTCTCCCGCCGGCCTCGCGGGCAGGCTGACGCAGGGGCCCCATGGACTGAGCGAGGTCCTGTACGCGTTCACCTCCGGGGTCGGCAACAACGGGTCCGCCTTCGCCGGCCTCGACGCCGCCACGGTCTTCTACACCACCACGATCGGCATCGGTATGCTGCTCGGGCGCTACCTGTTCATCATCCCGGTGCTCGCCATCGCGGGTTCGATGGCCCGCAAGAAGCAGGCGCCGCCCTCATCGGGGACCTTCCCGACCGACAGCGGCATGTTCGTCGGACTGCTCGTGGGCGTGGTGCTCATCATCGGCGCGCTCACGTTCTTCCCCGCATACGCGCTCGGGCCAGTGCTCGAGCACTTCCTCATGCACGCCGGAACACTCTTCTAGGGAGGTGTGGACGATGACAGACGGACTCGACATGCACGTCGAGGCATCGCCGGAAGCGGCCACGCCTCGTAAGCGGACCGCGGCGCCCAACGACGGCGCTCTCATCCGCAGGGCGATCGTCGACGCGTTCCTCAAGCTCAACCCGGTCAAGCTGTGGCACAACCCGGTCATGTTCGTGGTCGAGATCGGCAGTGCGATCTGCACGTTCTACGTGTTCGCTGACCTCGTCGCCACCCGGCAGAACGTCACCTTCCTGGTGGGTATCGCGTTCTGGTTGTGGTTCACGGTCCTGTTCGCGAACTTCGCCGAGGCGATGGCCGAGGGTCGCGGCAAGGCGCAGGCCGACTCGCTGCGCAACATGACCACGGACACGCTCGCGAACCTGGTCAAGGACGACACGATCGAGCAGATCCCGGCCAACCAGCTGCGCAAGGGCGACAAGGTCGTCATCTCCGCCGGTGAGACCATCCCGGGGGACGGAGACGTCATCGAGGGCATCGCTTCGGTGGACGAGTCAGCCATCACGGGCGAGTCCGCGCCGGTCATCCGCGAGAGCGGCGGCGACCGCTCGGCTGTCACCGGGGGCACGAAGGTACTGTCCGACCGCATCATCGTTCAGATCACGTCGGAGCCGGGGCAGACGTTCCTGGACCGCATGATCAGCCTCGTCGAGGGTGCGAACCGCTCCAAGACGCCCAACGAGATCGCGCTCGACATATTGCTCATCACGCTGACGATGATCTTCCTGCTCGTGACCGTCTCTCTTGAGGCCTTCGCCATCTACTCCGGGCAGTCCGTCCAGGTCTCCGTGCTCATCGCGCTGCTCGTGTGCCTGATGCCGACGACCATAGGCGGCCTGCTCTCCTCGATCGGCATCGCGGGCATGGACCGCCTCGTGCGTCACAACGTGCTGGCGATGTCGGGCCGCGCCGTGGAGGCCGCCGGCGACGTCAACACGCTGCTGCTCGACAAGACCGGCACGATCACGCTCGGCAACCGCCAGGCATCCGAGTTCCTGCCGACGGCCGGCGTGACCGAGGAGGAGCTCGCGGACATCGCGCAGCTGGCCTCGCTGTCCGACGAGACTCCCGAGGGTCGCTCGATCGTGGTGCTCGCCAAGCAGTTCGGCATTCGCGAACGCCACCTCCACAAGGAAGAGACCGAGTTCATCCCGTTCACAGCGAACACGCGCATGAGCGGGATCGACTGGCAGGGCAAGCGCATCCGCAAGGGCGCGACCGACGCGGTCCTTGCTTGGGTGGCGAGCCAGGGCGGCACCGTGCCCCCGGACATCACCGAGCTCGTGGAGAGGGTGTCGTCGACCGGCGGCACGCCGCTCGTGGTCTCGATCGACGACCGCGCTCTCGGGGTCGTGCACCTCAAGGACATCGTCAAGGGCGGCATCCGCGAGCGGTTCGACCAGCTACGGGCAATGGGCATCAAGACGGTCATGATCACCGGCGATAACCCGATCACGGCCGGTGTCATCGCCCGGGAGGCGGGCGTCGACGACTTCCTGGCCCAGGCGACTCCCGAGACCAAGATGGAGCTCATCCGCAAGGAGCAGGCGTCGGGCAAGCTCGTCGCCATGACGGGCGATGGCACCAACGACGCGCCTGCGCTCGCGCAGGCCGACGTGGGCGTGGCCATGAACACGGGGACCACCGCCGCCAAGGAAGCCGGCAACATGGTGGACCTGGACTCCAATCCCACGAAACTCATCGAGATCGTCGAGATCGGCAAGCAGCTGCTCATGACCCGCGGCGCGCTCACGACGTTCTCCATCGCCAACGACGTGGCCAAGTACTTCGCGATCATCCCGGCGATCTTCATGGTCGCCTATCCGGTGCTCGGAAGGCTCAACGTCATGGGGCTGCACTCGCCCCAGAGCGCCATCTTGGACGCCGTGATCTTCAACGCGCTCATCATCGTGGCGCTCATCCCGCTGTCATTGAAAGGCGTGAAGTACCGTCCGCTCGGCGCGGCGGTGGTGCTGCGGCGCAACCTGCTCGTCTACGGCCTCGGCGGCGTCATCCTCCCGTTCTTCGGGCTGAAGCTCATCGACATCATCCTCGTGGCCCTGCACGTGGCCGGGTAGCGGGAAGGAGAGCAAGGACATGCAGAAGTACACCATCCCAGCCGTGCGTATGGCGCTCGTGACCCTCGTGGTCCTGGGACTGCTCTATCCGCTGGCGATCACCGCGGTGGCGCAGGTGACGATGCCCGCGAAGGCGAACGGCAGCCTCGTGACCTCGGGCGGCGCGATCGTCGGATCCGAGCTCATCGGCCAGAGGTTCGCCGGGCCCACGTACTTCCACGGACGGCCGTCGGCCGCCGGCGCCGACGGCTACGACGGGCAGGCCTCGGCCGCCTCTAACCTCGCGCCGACGAGCAAGGCGCTTGTGGGACGCGTGGAGACCGCGGTCGGAGATGCCGTCCGCGACAACCCCGGTCTGACCGCGGGCTCGGTGCCTGTCGACATGGTGACGGCCTCGGGCAGCGGGCTCGACCCCGACATCACGCCGGCCAATGCCTACGCGCAGGTGGCAAGGGTCGCCTCTGCGCGCGGGATGACCCCGGAGGCAGTCCGTCGTATCGTGGAGGAGAACCTGACCGGCCGGCAGTCCGGCTTCCTGGGCGAGTCCCGGGTCAACGTCCTGCGGTTGAACATGGCGCTCGACGCCGCGAAGTAGGGAGCAGCTCGTGACGAACGACGAGGCCGGGACGCCGTCCGATCACATGGCCCGCCCGCGCGGCTGCCACAAGATATTCCTGGGGTACGCCCCCGGCGTGGGCAAGACCTACACGATGCTCTCCGAGGCCCAGCGGCGGTTCAGTCGCGGCGAAGACGTGGTCATCGGATTCGTGGAGCCGCACGACCGGCCGGAGACCACCGCCATGGCCCAAGGGCTGCCGCGCGTTCCAACCAAGAAGATCGAGTATCGCGGCAAGATCCTCGAGGAGATGGACACCGCGGCGGTGCTCGCGCGCCACCCCGGGTGGGTGCTCGTCGACGAACTCGCGCACACCAACGCCCCCGGGACCTCGCACGAGAAGCGGTGGCAGAGCGTCGAGGAGCTGCTCGCTGCCGGCATCAACGTCATCTCGACGGTCAACGTGCAGCACTTCGCCTCGCTCAACGACACGGTCGCGCAGATAACGGGCGTGTGCCAGCGCGAGACGCTGCCGGACTCCATCCTGGACGAGGCCGACGAGGTGGCGCTCGTCGACGTCACCCCCGACGCCCTCATCAACCGTCTGAACCGCGGCGTCATCTACGACTCAGCGAAGGTGCCCCAGGCTCTCAAGAACTTCTTCCGCCGAGGCAACCTCGTCGCCCTGCGCGAGATCGCGCTCAGGCGCACCGCCGAGGAGGTCGACGACGACCTCGAGGCATATCGCGAGGCCAAGCACATCGAGGACAACTGGGGAGCGGAGGAGCGGCTGGTGGTCGCCATAACACCGCGCCCGCTCGCGTCGAAACTGATCCGCCGCGGCTATCGCCTGGCGCGGCGCATGAACGGGCGGTTCTACGTGGTGTTCGTCCGCTCCCCTGGACTGCCGCTGTCCAGCAAGGACGAGCAGACGCTCAAGGAGATTTTCGCTCTCGCCGGAGAGCTGGGCGGCGAAGTGGTCGAGTTGGCGGGCGAGTCTGCCGCCGACGAACTCATCGAGTTCGCCCAGACCCACCAGGCCACCTACATCGTGATGGGCCAGTCGGCGCGAAGCCGCGTCGACGAGATCTTCCGCGGCTCCATCATCAACCGGATCATGCGCGAGACCAAGAGCATCGACATCCTGGTGGTGGCCGACCCGGAGCGCGCGGTCGGGTAGCGCCGGACCGCGGTCCCGCACACGCGTCGGCCGGTGGACAGTCCCGGTGCACGCCGCTATACTTCGGCGGCAACCGAATACCGACACCAAGTGGGACCCCGCCTCATGCACGCGAGCGAGATGGTCCCCACCTAGCGGCGCCGATGTGCGAGCAGCTGCCTGGTCGAGTCTTTGACGATCCGGTCCCTCATGGGGAACCGGCTCCGCCATCGCCGTCCCGGCCGCTCTCTTGTGAAGAGCCGCCGGGCTTTTTGTTTGCTGGTTCAGGGAAGCGGCCCGGCCTCGTGGCACGGGTCGCAGGAAACACGGAGGTGAACCGCCCATAAGCGCAGTAGAACCGCGCATCAACGAGCGTATCCGGGTCCCCCGGGTCCGACTCATCGCTGAGGACGGCGAACAGCTCGGCATCTTCAACACTCCTGATGCCCAGCGGATCGCCGACGATGCGAACCTCGACCTCGTGGAGGTCGCACCCAACGCCGATCCTCCGGTGTGTCGCATCATGGACTACGGCAAGTTCAGGTACGAAGAGGCCATCAAAGCGAAGAAGGCCCGCAAGCACCAGACCACGATCCAGGTCAAGGAGATCAAGTTCCGGCCGAAGATCGACAAGCACGACTACGAGACCAAGAAGAAGCACGTCATCCGCTTCCTCGAGGCCAACTCGAAGGTCAAGGTCACGATCATGTTCCGTGGACGCGAGATGGTCCACGCCGAGCGCGGGCTTGCGATCTTGGAGCGTCTGGCCGCCGATCTCGGTGACTCGGCCGTGATCGAGAACCAGCCCAAGATCGAGGGCCGCAACATGTTCATGCTGATCGCGCCCGTCAAGAAGGACCCGAAGATCCTGAAGGAAGAAGCGGCCGCAGCGGCCGCCGCCGAGGCGGCGGCTCTCGAAGCCGAGGCGGAAGGCACCGAGGCAGAAGGCACCGAGGTGGAAGCCCCGGTCCCCGTGGCGGTCGCGAAGAAGGCACCTGCCGAAAAGAAGACACCGGCAGTAAAGAAGACACCGGCAGTAAAGAAGGCACCGGCAGTAAAGAAGGCACCGGTCGCCAAGAAGGCAGCCCCTGCTGCGAAGGCTGCGGAAGGCGAGACGGAAGCTCCCGCCCCCGAGGCCCACGTCGCCGAGACGGAAGCCCCGGAAGCCGAGGCTCCGGTCGCCGAGTAGGCGCGCGGACGTACGACAGAGCACCGAACCAAGGAGACCGAACACCATGCCCAAGCAGAAGACGCACAAGGGGTCCGCGAAGCGCTTCAAGCTGACCGGTACCGGCAAGATCAAGCGCGCCAACGCTTTCAAGAGCCACATCCTCGAGAAGAAGAGCCCGAAGCGCAAGCGCGGCTTCGCGGCAGCCTCGTTCGTCGACAAGGCCGACGTGGCCGTCATCCGCAAGCAGCTCGGCGTATAAGCCACGCCGCCTCGTAGAAGCACAAGGAGTGATCTCCCATGCCTAGGGTCAAGCGCGCAGTCAGCGCGAAGAAGAAGAAGCGCACAGTACTCGAGCGCGCGCACGGCTATTACGGTTCCAAGAGCCGCACGTTCAAGGCGGCCAAGGAGCAGGTGCAGCACTCGCTGCAGTACGCGTATCGTGACCGCAAGGCCAAGAAGCGTGAGATCCGCAAGTTGTGGATCACCCGGATCAACGCCGGCGCTCGTCTGAATGGCCTGTCGTACTCCGTGTTCATGAACGGCCTGAAGAAGGCCGAGATCGATCTGGACCGCAAGGTGCTCTCGGACATGGCGATCAACGATCCCGCCACGTTCACCGCGCTCGTCGAGAAGTCGAAGGCCGCCCGCTCCGCATAACGCGTCGCGCGCGCCTGCCCCGCCCGCACTGGACTCGAAGGCCCCACGCCGGCAACGGCGCGGGGCCTTCGTTCGCCTTCGCATGCACTAAGGCCCGGCCGTGCTCTGGACTAACGAGTGGGGGAGGCCCGACCATGGGACCTCACCGCCGGCCGCGAGATCGCGCCGGCGTCGCCGTCCCTGACAAGTCCTGTCCATATGGAGGAACACCGTGCCGGCACAACCTCTCGATACCCGCACTCTCACCGGGCTGACCGCGGCCGAGGCCGCCGAGCGCCAGCGCACCGAGGGTCCCAACGAGATCGCCTCGGCCAAGCCGCGCTCCCTGCTGCGCATCGCGTGGGAGGTCGTGAAGGAGCCGATGCTGCTGCTGCTCGTCGCGGCCGGCACTGTCAACATACTCATCAGCCTGCAGGAGCCGTCACGCATCAAGGAGGCCGTGCTCCTGTTCGCGTTCGTGCTCGTGGTCATCGGCATCACGCTGTACCAGGAGCGCAAGACCGAGCGCGCGCTCGAGGCACTGCGCGACCTGTCCAGCCCGCGCGCGCTCGTGGTGCGCGACGGGGTGCAGACGCGCATCGCCGGCCGCGACGTCGTGCGGGGCGACTTTGTGCTGCTGGCCGAGGGCGACCGGGTGCCAGCCGACATCCTGCTGCTGCAGTGCACGAACCTGTCGGTCGACGAGTCGCTGCTGACGGGCGAGTCCGTTCCCGTGCGCAAGTCAGGGTGCGAGCCGAGCGCCCCGCGCGAGCTGGGTGCTCCCGGCGGCGACGGCACGCCGTTCGCGTTCTCCGGCACCCTCGTGGTCAAGGGCCAGGGCATCGGCGAGGTCACCGCGATCGGCGGCTCCACCGAGCTGGGCAAGATCGGGGCGGCGCTCCAGGGCCTTCAGGCCGAGCGGACGCTGCTGCAGCGTGACGTCGACAAACTGGTCCGCAACCTTGCGATCCTGGGGCTGAGCCTCGCGGCGATCGTGATCGTGGTCTACGGCTTCACGCGCGCCAACTGGCTCGAGGGCGTTCTGGCGGGGATCACGCTGGCCATGGCGATGCTGCCCGAGGAGTTCCCTGTCGTGCTGACCGTGTTCCTCGCGCTCGGGGCTTGGCGCGTCAGCAAGTCCAACGTGCTCACGCGAAGGATGCCGGCCATCGAGATGCTCGGCGCCGCCACGGTGCTGTGCTCGGATAAGACCGGCACGATCACGCAGAACCGCATGACGGTCAAGGACCTGCGGGTCGGCGAGAGCACGTTCCACATCGACGGGCTGCCTTTGCCGGAGGAGTTCCACCAGGTGGTCGAGTACGCGGTCCTCGCGTCGCCGATCGATCCGTTCGATCCGATGGACACCGCGTTCAAGGTCCTGGGCGAGCGCTTCCTGGCCGACACCGAGCACATACACCGCGATTGGACGCTCGTTCGCGAGTACCCGCTCTCGGAGCACCTGCTTGCCCTCAGCCACGTGTGGGTGTCTCCCGGAGGCGGCGAGTACGTGATTGCAGCCAAGGGTGCGCCGGAGGCCATCGCGGACCTGTGCCACTTCTCTGATCAGCAGTGCGACGCGCTCATCGCGCAGGTGTCGGAGATGGCGGACGGAGGGCTGCGCGTGCTCGGCGTAGCGCGGGCGCTGTTCGACCACTCCGCCGGCCTGCCCGAGATCCAGCACGACTTCGACTTCGAGTTCATCGGCCTGGTCGGACTGCAGGACCCCATCCGCGAAGACGTTCCCGAGGCGGTCGCGCAGGCACGGGCGGCGGGCATGCGCGTGATCATGATCACGGGCGACTACCCGGGCACGGCGCGCGCCATCGCCATCGAGGCCGGACTCGACGCCGAGACGACCATCATGACGGGGCCGGAGCTCGAGGCACTCGACGACGAGGCGCTCGCCGCCAAGATCGACGGGATCGACGTGTTCGCCCGCGTGGTGCCCGAGCAGAAGCTGCGTATCGTGCAGGCGCTCAAGGCCCGCGGCGAGGTCGTCGCTATGACAGGCGACGGCGTCAACGACGCGCCCGCCCTCAAGGCTGCCGACATCGGCATCGCCATGGGCCAGCGCGGCACCGACGTGGCGCGCGAGGCCTCCGCCCTGGTGCTGACCGACGACGCGTTCTCATCGATCGTGGGTGCCGTCCGCGTGGGGAGGCGTATCTACGACAACCTGAAGAAGGCGATGGCCTACATCTTGGCCGTGCATGTGCCGATCGCGGGTATGTCGCTCCTGCCAGTGCTTGTGCCGCGCCTGTTCGGCGTGCAGATGCCGCTGGTGCTCATGCCGGTCCACATAGCGTTCCTGGAGCTGATCATCGACCCGGCATGTTCCGTGGTGTTCGAGGCGGAGGCCGAGGAGGCCGACACGATGGCCCGCCCGCCGCGGCCAGCGGACGAGCCGATGTTCTCGAAGCGCATGATAGGCGTGAGCGTGGTCCAGGGCCTCGTCGTGTTGGCGGCCGTGATGGGTGTCTACTTGTGGGCCGTGTTCACGGGCAAGCCCGCCAACGACGTGCGCGCCCTGACGTTCGCCACTCTGGTCGTGGGCAATCTGGGGCTCATCTTCGTGAACCGCTCGTGGACGCACACGATCATCGGCGGCCTGATGTCCAAGAACCGGGCGCTGTGGTGGGTCACCGCAGGCACGCTCTCAGTCTTGACGCTATTGCTCGTGGTCCCCTCGGCGCGCGACCTGTTCCAGTTCGCGACGATGCATCCGGCGGACCTGTGGATCTCTGTCGGAGCGGGCCTGCTCTCGGTCGTGTGGTTCGAAGTCTACAAGCTCATCCAGTACAGCCGGCACGCTCCGGTCGCGTAGCTGATAGCGCGGTCGCCGCGCCGCCGGTGGTGTCGTCGCCATGCGTTCGCTGCCCGGGCGAGTCGGATGCGGGTAATCCCCCGGTAAGGCCTTCGCGCGAAGATGGCCCAGGTCGCGCGGCGCCGCGTAGCCACCATCATCAGCTCGCAGCGTCCCGCCTTCCCTCGGAACTGTCGCTGCACGACACCGGAGAGGGGTGTCGGACATGAGACGTATCATCCTGTTCGCGATCGGAGTGCTGGCCGCACTGGCAGTGGGGGCCGCGGGCGCCTACTTCACCGCGCAGGCCCAGGTCCCGGAGAACGTGATCCGCGCAGGCTCGGTGGCCGTTTCCACCGAGCCGACCGCGGCGGCCATCTCGATCGATGCGCTCGCACCGGGCGCGACGGTGACCAAGCCGTTGACCGTCGTCAACGACGGCAACCTGCCCGTAGCCGTGGTGGTCACCGCCGCCAAGAAGGCCGGCATCACCGACTTCTACCAGGCGCTCACGTGCCGCGTGGTCAGTGACGGGCTCGCGGTCTACGACGGGCCGATGACCGCGCTCAAGACGTCGCCGGTGGTGCTTCAGCCCGGCACGCGGTCGCAGCTGCAGTTCGGCATCGGCCTGCCGACGACCGCCGGCAACACGCTGGCGGGCGCGTACGCCAAGGTGACGCTGTACGTGGATTCGGAGCAGGTCAGGTGACGGGCGAGGAGCGCGGTCCGCGGCCGGTGCGCATCGTGCTGGCCGCGGCCGCGATCCTCGTCGCCGCGCTTGTCGCCCGCTCGTTCGGCGGAGTGTACGTACAGGGCGGCTCGATGGCGCCGGCCCTGACCGCGGGCGATCTGGTCGTTTACCGTCGCGCGCCTGTGACCCCGGTCGAGGGAGACGTCGTCCTGATAGCGCGCAAGGGCTGGCCCTCGGGCGTCCTGCATCGCGTGGTCGCTACGTGCCTCGACGGCACATACACGACCCGCGGCGACGCCAACCCGACGCCGGATCGCGAGCCGGTGCCACCGACAGCGCTGCTCGGCCGCGCGGCGGCGTCGGTGCCGTTCGGGGAGGCGATGCACGTCTTGGTCCGCGTCGCACGCTGGTGCTACACTCACAAGCCAATCGCATACAGATAGGCGATGACGGAGACGGCGCTCGAGATCGCAGTCCCGTCGCTCACCAGGGAAGGGCCCCAGCAGGCTGGAAGGGTCCGGGCGGCGGCATCACGAGCGGTTCACCTCTACCAGCCACACGCAACACACGAGGTGGGCCGGCGCAGCATGCCGGTCAACCGGGGTGGTACCGCGGAAGCCGACGCTTTCGTCCCCGGGCTGTACGATAGGCCCGGGTGCGGATGAGTCGGTTTCGTCGTATCCGGGGGCCGAGTGCACACACGGCGAGTAGGAAGACCTGCCATGAGCATCATCGACGAGTTGCAGTCGCTGCAAGCCGAAGCGGCGGCCGCCATCGCCGACGCCGCGGATCTCGCGGCGCTCGACGCCACGCGCGTCGCCTACCTCGGCAAGAAGGGTTCGCTGACCGCAGTCCTGCGCGGCCTCGGCGCCCTGTCGCCCGAGGAGCGGCCCGCAGTGGGCAAGGTGTCCAACGAGGTGCGCCAAGCGCTGGAGTCCGCCCTTGAGTCCCGCCAGGCCGACCTTGCCGCGCGAGCACTGGAGTCGCGCCTCACCGCGGAGGCAGTCGACGTCACGCTCCCGGGTCGCCGCCGTGCGCCGGGCACGTCGCACCTGATCACGCGCACCGTCGACGAGATCGTCGAGATCTTCGCCGGACTCGGCTACAAGGTGGCCGAAGGCCCCGACGTCGAGCTCGACTACTACAACTTCACGGCGCTCAACACGCCGCCGGACCACCCGGCGCGCACTCCTTCCGACACCTTCTACGTCCGCGATCTCACCGGCGAGCCGACCGCCGTGGCCGGCGAGTCGGACGTCCTTCTTCGCACGCAGACCTCACCCGTGCAGGTGCGCACCATGGAGAACACGAAGCCGCCGATCTACATCCTGTCGCCGGGCAAGGTCTACCGCCGCGACATCGCTGACCCCTCGCACCTGCCGCAGTTCACGCAGATCGAGGGCCTGGTCATCGACGAAGGCATCACCTTCGGCGACCTAAAGGGCACGCTCGAGCACGTGTGCCGCGCCATCTTCGGCTCCGACCGCCGTGTCCGTCTTCGCCCGCATTTCTTCCCGTTCACCGAGCCGTCCGCCGAGGTCGACGTGTCGTGCGGCGTGTGCGCCGGCAAGGGCTGCCGCTTCTGCAAGGGCAGCGGCTGGATCGAGATCCTGGGCTGCGGCATGGTCGACCCCAACGTGTTCGGCTACGTCGGCATCGACCCTGAGCGCTACTCGGGCTTCGCGTTCGGCATGGGCGCCGAGCGCATCGCGGCCCTGAAGTACGACATCCCGGACCTGCGGCACTTCATCGAGAGCGATATGCGATTCCTGCGGCAGTTCTAAGAATCGGGCGAAGAAGGACGAAGGGACAGGCACCCATGCTCGTGTCGATGAAGTGGCTCAAGGAACTCGTGGCCGTGGAACTGCCGGTCCCCGAGCTCGTCGACCTGATGGATATGACCGGCACCAAGGTCGAGGCCGTCGAGGTGACCGGCACCGCGCTCGAGGGCGTGGTGATCGGCGACATCCTGACCAAGGACCGGCATCCCGACGCCGAGACCCTGTGGGTCACCACGGTCGATGTCGGCGGCGCCGAGCCGCTGCAGATCGTGTGCGGGGCGCAGAACTTCAACGCGGGCGACAAGGTCCCTGTCGCCGTGGTCGGGACCACGCTGCCCAACGGCATGACCATCAAGAAGGCGAAGCTGCGCGGCGTGGTGTCCGAGGGCATGAACGCCTCCGCCACAGAGTTGGGCGTGGGCGGCGACGCCTCCGGCCTGCTCATCCTTCCGACCGACGCGCCCGTGGGCCAGCCCTTCGCGCAGTATTGGGACCTGGCCGACACCGTGCTCGAGCTCGAGGTCA
This sequence comes from Coriobacteriia bacterium, assembly GCA_025361885.1. Taxonomy (GTDB): domain Bacteria; phylum Actinomycetota; class Coriobacteriia; order Anaerosomatales; family PALSA-660; genus JANYJF01. Next base: position 1,753 of record JANYJF010000053.1, on the reverse strand, counting down.
CGCCCAACCGGCCCGACTGCCTGTCAGTGGCGGGCGTGGCGCGCGAGGTCGGCGCCATCACCGGCAAGCCGGCGTCCTGGCCCGGCTCCAAACCGGAGGAGTCCGGCGCGCCAGCCGCCAAGTCGGTCACGGTGACCGTCGAGGACCCAGCGCTGTGCACCCGCTACACCGCGCGGCTCATCCGCGGAGTCAAGATCGGTCCGTCGCCCGACTGGCTCGCGGCCAAGGTCGCGGCCTCCGGCGCCCGGCCAATCTCCAACATCGTCGACATCACCAACTACGTGATGTTCGAGCTCGGCCAGCCGCTCCACGCCTTCGACTTCGCCACGATCGCTCCCGGTGGTGGCCGCGCGGACATCACGGTGCGCACTGCGCGCGAGGGCGAGAAGCTCACCACCCTCGACGGCGCTGAGCGCACGCTCGCGCAGGACACGCTGCTGATCTGCGACCCGTCGGGCCCCGTCGCGCTCGCCGGCGTCATGGGCGGCGCTGCCACCGAGGTCACGGGCGCCACCGTCGACATCCTGCTGGAGTCGGCGTGCTTCGATGCTGCGTCGGTCTCGCGCACGAGCCGACGCCTCGGCCTGTTCTCCGAGGCGTCGCAGCGCTTCGAGCGCGGCGTCGACCCCAACGGGTGCGCGGATGCGTGCGACCGCGCCGCGCAGATGATCGCCGAGCTCGGCGGCGGCAGCGTGGCTCCGGGCATCGTCGACGCATATCCGGCGCCGGTGGCGCCCCGCGAGCTGACGCTCCGCATGGCCCGCGTCAACAGCATCCTCGGCACCGACCTGGACGTCGCGACCGTGACCGGGATCCTGACGCGCCTGGGTCTCGTCGCGGCGGACGCACCCGCCGCGGGCGCCGCCGCGGCTCCTGCCGCCGTCCTCGCCGTCACCGTCCCCACCTTCCGCCCCGACCTGGAGCGCGAGATCGACCTCATCGAGGAGGTCGTGCGCGTCCACGGCATGGAGCACGTGCCCTCCACGCTGCCCGGCGGCCGCGGAAGGATCGGCGGCCTGTCGCTGGAGCAGACCCGCCGCGCACGCATCGGCACCGCGCTGCGCGCCGCCGGACTCAACGAAGCCATCACCTGGAGCTTCGGCGACCCGACCGACGCCGAGCGCCTCGGCTGGACGTTCGGCCCCGGCGAGCTTGCCGTGGAGCTGCTCAACCCCATGTCCGAGGACCAGGCGCTCATGCGCTTCACCACGCTGCCGGGGCTTCTGCGCGCGGTGGCCAACAACCAGCGCCGCGGCGTCGCCGACGTCCACCTCTACGAGATCGGCTCGGTGTGGTGGACGGCCGAGGGCCGCAAGCTGCCCAAGGAGCGCGAGGTCGTGTCGGGCGCGCTCGCTGGCTCGTGGGACCGCCCCGGCTGGAGTGACCCGGAGCCTGCCCTCGATTTCTTCGACGGCAAGGGCGTGCTGACGTCGCTCATGGAGTCGATGGGCATCGAGCGCTGGCGTGTCCGCGCGGCCGAGCGCCCGTGGCTGCAGCCCGGCCGTTCCGCCGAGGTGCTCATCGGCGGCGACGTGATCGGCTGGCTCGGCGAGGTTCATCCGCGCGTCCTTGACGCGTACGAGGCGACCGGCCCGGTGACCGTCTTCGAGCTGTTCGCGCCGCCGATCATCAAGGCCGCGCGAGAGGTACACCCGTTCCAGGACATCCCGCGCGTGCCGGCCATAAAGATCGACATGGCGATGGTGGTGGACGAGGACATCACCACCGAGCGCGTGGAGCAGGCGATCACGTC
>JANYJF010000039.1 GCA_025361885.1 Coriobacteriia bacterium | reverse complement strand
CGCGCGGACATCCGCCGCAAGGTGCCGCTGCTGGGCGTCGTGGCCGCGCTCGTCCTCGTCTCGATGTCGACCGAGATCGTCCCCCTCGCCTATCACGTCAACCTCACGGTCGTGGCCGGCGTGCTGCTCGGGCCGTGGCTCGGCGTGATCGCGGCGTTCATCGTCGAGACCGTCCTGGCGATGATCGGGCACGGAGGCGTGACTGTCATCGGGCTCAACACGCTCATGATCGGTGGTGAGATGGTGCTCGGGTGGGCGCTGTTCAGGCTGGCGGTGCGTCTTTTCGGTCGGCGTGGTGTCGGGTGGAAGGCCGGCGTCGTCACCGTGCTGACCTTGGCGACCACCACCACGCTGCTCGTCGGGCTGGTCGCCCTCGCGGGCGGTGGCGCCGCGGCCACGCGAGAGAGCGGCGCGCTGGACCCGTCGACGCTGCGGTTCTCCAACCCGTTCTCCGGCGGCATCGTCTCGATCAACACGCTTCGGGGCGAAGGCGGGGTCAAGCCCGCGGCTTCCCCGGCGGCCGCCACTCCAGCATCCCCCGCGGCCGGCGCGCTGTCCGTGCGTCGCTTCGCGGCAGTGGTCTACACACTCGGACCGCTCGGGTGGCTCATCGAGGCGCTCATCACAGCGGCTGTGCTCGGCTACGTCGCACGGGTGCGGCCGTCACTCGTGTTCGGCGGCGCGCTTGCGAAACACAAGCGTACGATCCCCGACCACACGACGACGGAGCCATAGGGATGGACATCCGGGTCGTCGACACATCGGCTGTCATGGGAACGAGCCCCGCTCACCGGGCCGCGCCTGTTGCCAAGCTCACAGCCTTCGCACTGGTCCTGGCCTCCGTGGTGATCAGCACGAACGTGCTGGTCGTCGTGGGGCTGGCGCTCTCACTGGCGGTGGCCGTGCCCGCCTGGCGACTGCCGACCCGGGCCGTCTTCTCGCTCGCGGCGTATCCGGGGATCTTCGCGGCCGTGTTCGCATTCGCGGCGGCGCCGGACGCGCTCACCGGCTCGCTGTTCGTCGCGAAGGCGGTCACCGCCGCGCTCGCCGCGCTGCTGCTGGTGTTCACGACACCGTACCCGCAGGTGTTCGCACCGCTGCAGGCGGTCGTGCCGTCGGTGGTGGGCGACGCGATGCTCATGACGTACCGCTCACTGTTCCTGCTGGCCGACAAGTTCGGTCATCTGCTGACCGCGGTGAAGCTGCGCTCCGGTCTGGCGAAGGGGCACCCGGTGCTCGCCGCGCGCGCCACCGCCTCGGCGCTCGGCGGGCTGCTGCTGTACTCGATCGACCTGTCGCAGCGCGAGTACGACGTGCTGCGCGTCCGCGGCTACGGGCGACGGCTGAGGGTGAAACTGCCGCCCGGAGACAGGGATGCGGGCGGTTGGCTGCTAGGCGCCGCCACGACGCTGTTCGGAGTCAGTGTCGCAGTGCGCCTCGCGTACGTGGTGCTCAACCCGTACTCCTGGGCCTTCCCGCTCGCGTCGCTCGCGCTGCTCGTCATCGTCGCGCTGTACCGTTGGAGGAGACCATGAGCACCATCCACGACTATCCGGCGACCGGCTTCGACCACGCGCATACGGCGGGGTGCGAGGAGATCGTACGCGTCTCGTGCGTGCGACACGCGTACGAGGACGGCGCCACGGTCGACCTCTGCGGCATCGAGTTCACCGCGGACCGCGGCAGCCGCGTGGCGGTGCTCGGTCCCAACGGCGCCGGCAAGACCACGATGCTGTTCCACATCCTGGGGCTGCTCGTGGCTCAGGAGGGCCGGGTCCGCGTCTTCGGCGAGGACCCCGCCCGCGATTGGGCGAAGATCCGGCGCAGGATCGGCGTGGTGCTCCAGAACGTGGACGAGCAGCTCATCATGCCGACCGTGGCCGAGGATGTCGGGTTCTCTCCTCGCCAGTACGGCCTGCCGGAGGACGAGGTGGCGGAGAAAGTTGCGCGCGCGCTGGCACGCCTGGGGATCACACACCTGGCCGACCGCGCGCCGCACAACCTGTCCGGAGGTGAGCGTCGCAAGGTGGCGCTTGCCGGCGCGCTCGCGATGGAGCCGGAGCTGCTCGTGCTCGACGAGCCGTTCGAGGGCTTGGACCCGGCTTCGCGCAGCGGGCTGATCGGGCTGATGCGCCATCTCGCGCAGGAAGACGGCGTGACGATCGTGATGTCGACGCACGACATCGACGCCGTGCCCGAGTTCGCGGACTACGCCTACGTGCTCGCGCCCGGCGGCGCCATCGTGCTCAAAGGCACTCCCGAGGAGGTCTTCCAGCACGCCGACATCATGCGCTCAGGCAACATCAAGCCTCCGGTGCTCGCAGAACTGTTCGCGGCCCTGAGGAAGCGGGATGCGTCTGCGCCGGATGCCGCGCTCACCGTGGAGGAAGCGGCGGACGCGATCGAGGAGTGGAGACGGAGCTGCGGCTCGAACTAGGAGCCGATCGCGGAGGGCGGTTCGCCTCCGTGGGCCGGCTTCGACTCCGTGTCGACAGGCTCGTTGCGCGGAACTCTCGTCCTCTCGCGCACCAGCTCCGCCTCGTGCCGGGCCGCCGCCCGCTCCTCACGACCGAGCGCGCGTCCGTACGGCAATGACACCAGCAGCACGGAGAACAGGAAGAACGCGGTGTTGCCGTGGTCCAGCCCCCGCACGTGGGCGACGATCATCGCGATGGCGTAGACGGACACCGCGCCCACCAGCAGCCGCTTGGACCATGCGCTTTCCGCGCGCCAGCGGAACCGCCACGCGGCGAGCGCGCCGAGCACCGCGCCGACGCCGATCTCCCAGCTCCAGCCGTCGAAGTGGACGAGGGAGCGCATCGTCCACCACACCCCGAGCGCCACGATGGCGGCGACGAGGGGGACGCGGAGCCAGCCCGGCAACCTGCCGAAGAAGGACGTCACCGGCTAGGCGTCCGCGGGCGCGGAGGCACCGGCGTCCTTGATCGCCTTAGCCACGACGCCTCCCCATTCCTGCGCGGCGTCGAGGTCGTCGGTGGTGGGCCGGAACTTTTCCGTGAACGGCTCGGCGCACATCGTGAGGCCGATGGCCTCCAGCCGCTCGGTGATCTGCTTGGTCGCCCCGCCGCCCCAACCGAAGGACCCGAACGCGGCGCCGAGCCGGCCGACGGGTTTGACCCCGGCGAGGTACTGCATGTAGCCGGCGACCTTGTACAGCATTCCGTGATGCAGCGTCGGGGAGCCGATGACGATGGCCCGGGCGTCGAGCAGGTCGGCCGTGACGGTGGCGATCGGCGTCACCGACAGGTCGTAGAGCGAGACGTCGATGCCGGCGGCGACCATGCCGTCGGCGATGGCCTTCGCGAGTGAGTCGGTGGAGCCCCACATGGTGGCGTACACGATGACGGCCTTGTCCTTCAGGGTGTTGGCGCACCACGTCTCGTACGCGCCGATCGCGCGCCCTATCCCCTCGCCGCGCCAGATGACGCCATGGCTCGGCGCGATGACATCGAGCTTCCAACCAGCGGCGACCACCTTGTCCACAGCTTTTCCCACCATCTTGGCCACGGGCATGAGGATGTTCGCGAAGTAGATGCCGAGCTCCTCGACAGCCAGGTCCAGGCCCACTTCGTCGGCGAACCGCTCGGCCGACGCCATGTGCTGCCCGAACGCATCGTTGGGCATCAGGGTCGCCGACTCCGCGCAGTACGTGAACATCGAATCGGGCCAGTGGACCATCGGCATCGGCATGAACCGCAGTGTCTTGCCGCCCAGGTCGATGACGTCGTCCGGGCCGACCTCGTCGACCGTGAGCCCGTCGTGGTACTCGGCGACCGATGGAACGCCCGCCTTCGAAGCCACGACGCGGGCGTTCGGACACGCTGCCATAACGTGGCGAAGGCCGGAATTGTGGTCGGGTTCGACATGGTTGACCACGATCAGGTCGATCTCGGAAGGGTCGACCACTTCCGCGATGCGGGAGAGCAGCTCGGGCACGAACGCCGTCTTGACGGTGTCGATCAGCGCGACCTGGTCCTTCCCGATGACGAGGTAGGCGTTGTACGTGGTACCGCGCGGCGTCTCGTAGCCGTGGAAATCGCGAAGGTTCCAGTCAACGCCACCGACCCACCAGATGCCGTCCGACACAGGTACAGCACGCATGACGCGCTCCTTCCGCAGTGAATGCGACGACACGTTCGAGTCTACCCGAAAGACGGAGGGCTCCATTGGCGGGTCGCGACATGCGAAGACGTGACCTGAGGAGCGGAGCTCGCCTGCTAGCGGACCGTCAGCCTCAGTGCCGGGGTCGTGTTGCCCTTCACGCGTATGGATGAGCCGAAGACGCCGCGCAGTATGTACGATCCTGGTTTGGGAGCGGTCAGCGCGAGCGCCACGGACTTGGTGCCACCTGCCGGGACGGACACGGCAGGCGTCGCGGAGGCGTCCAGCCCCGCCTCGAAAGCGACCGTGTCGGTGGCCTCGGCGCCCGCCGTGAAGGCGCGAACGCCGATGAGCGCACCGCCGAGGTCCACAGTCTTCTTGCTTGTGTTCTTGAGCTGGACCGAGACGCCCATCGGTGCGCTGGCCACGGCGCTCGTGGGCGCGTTCAGCGTGAGCGTGAGGCCGTCGTAGGAGACGGATGCCGTGGACCGGCCGCCGCCGACCTCCTTCACAGACTCGACCGGTGCCGCGGCCGTCGCTGCGCAGCCCGTCAAAGCCAGGCCGGCGATCGCGATCGATGCCACGAGCGCCATCGCCCACGCGGCAGCCAGGGCGCGGGACCGGGAGACGGTCGCCATCATGACGCCCTCTTGACGAAGAAGTCGGCCATCGAGCACAGCAGATCGCGCGCGCGGCTCGGCGGTACGGCGGCCTCTAGGTCATGCTTGGCGTCCGTGATGATCGTCAACGCGTGCACGCGCGCATAGGCGATGGAGCCGGAGTCGGTCATGATGCGCACCGCCTCATCCAGAAGCCCGGGGTCCTCGGTGCGCGCGGAGAGGATCTGGAGCAGCCTGTCCCGCTGCGTGGAGTTCGTGAGCGCATGGATGGCCACGAGGGTCCGCTTGCCCTCGACGATGTCGCTACGGAAGTCCTTCCTGGTCGCTTCCTTGGTACCGACCAAGTTGAGCACGTCGTCTTGGATCTGGAACGCCAGCCCGCTCGCCATGCCGAAGCTGCGCAGGGCCTCGATCTGGTCGGGGGTGCCGCCGCCGACGATCGCGCCCACTGCGAGCGGCACGCCGCCGGAGTAGAACGCGGTCTTATGGTCCGCCATCACGAAGTAGTCCTCGATGGTCAGGTCGAAACGGTCGTCTCGCGCCCAGCCGATGTCGAGCGCCTGCCCCTCGATGGTGCGGGTCGTCATCGCGACGAGCTCGGCGAGCACTCGGATCTTGGTTCGATCGTCCAGGCCGGGGTCGTCGACGACGGTGCCGCACACCAGCGCGAGCGCGAGGTCCCCGGCGTTGATCGCCAGTCCGAGGCCCTCGGAGATGTGCATGCACGGCAGCTCGCGGCGCGTCAGCGAGGAGTCCTCGATGTCGTCGTGGATGAGCGCGGCGGTGTGGAAGTGCTCGATGGCCGCGGCCGAGGGCCACGCCTTGACCGGGTCTCCGCCGACCGCCTCACAGGCGAGCAGGCAGATGAGCGGGCGGTGCCGCTTGCCGGCGTTATCCGAGAATGACTTGAGCGGCTCGTAGAGGTACCGGCCCATGTCCGTGTGTGTGCCGTCCTTGAAGAAGGTCGCGAGGTACTTGTCGAACTTCTTCACGTTCGCTTTGAGGTAGAGCTCGAATGCGGTCAAAGCTCAGTCTCCAGACAGGTCGGGCGCGGTCGCATCAGGATACCAAAGTCCAAGCCCACGCCGTGCCCGCGCCGTAGATCACCACGAACGCGATGTGCTTGACGATGAGCGCACGCCGCTTGGCCACGTGCACCTCGGGCGAGAAACGGCTTCGACAGTACTGGAGCCTGGCGGCGCCCGTCGCCGTCAGGACGATCAGCGCGGTGACGAGCAGCCAGAAGACGGCCCACATCGCCGAATGGATCGCGGCCACCGCATCGGTCGGCATGCCCGACAGCCGCGACGACAGGACCACGACCACGAGCAGACACGCGGCCCATGTGCCTGTGGCCATGTCGTGCAGGAAGTCGTTCGTGATCGTGAGGTACTGCTTCACGGAAGGCATCTAGACCCGGGCCCCTTTCTCGAGGAACACACCGTCGGCAGTGAAGCGGCGACGGTACGATAGCATGACCGCCATGATCGAGCCGACGGCCGTCGCGGCACTCACCATGAGCATGACCACGATCTGGTACTTGGTCGCCGCCAGCGGGTCCGCACCCGCCAGGATCTGGCCGGTCATCATCCCCGGGATGAACACGATGCCGACGGCCGCCATCGAATTGATCGTGGGGATCAGCCCGGCGCGTACGGCGGTGATCACGGAAGCGCGGGCGGCCTCCCACGGCGTTGCACCCAGCGCGGTGAGCGCCAGGATCTCGCCCGAGCGACCGTCGAGGTCCGCGAAGACGCGCTCCAGTGCCAGCGCGATACCGGTCATGGAGTTGCCGAGCACCATCCCGCCGATGGGCAGCACGTACCGCGCGTCCCACCACGGATGGATGCGGATCACGACCGCCGTCACCGCGAACGTCACGATGAACCCGGTGACAGCCATCGACAGCGCCGACGTGGCGAAGAGACCCGGCGGCGCGTCGGGCGAGCGCTTCAGGATGATGCGCGCGGCGGCGAGCACCATGACGGTGAGCAGCCCGAGCACGAGCCACCACGTGTTGAAGCCGAACGCCCAGCGCAGCACGATACCGAGCGCGAGGAGCTGCACGTACGTGCGGACCGTCGCGATGGACAGGTCCTTGACCAGTCCGAGTCCGAGCGCGAGGGAAATGGCACCGGTGATGATGATGAACCCGGTGGCCAACAGCAGCTGGACCCACCCGATGTCGACGACGCCGCCGGCGGTGACCGCCTGGGTCACGACGTTCATCGAGAGGTCACCTCGGTGAGGCGGCCGCCCTCAAGGCGGAACAGCGCGTCGGCTTCAGCGTCACTGCGGAGATGGCGGACGCGCACCACCGCGCCACGAGCGCTCACGAACTCGCGGGTCATGTCGGCCACCTGCGCCGCGGACTCGTCGTCGAGTGCGGCGTCCGGTTCGTCGAGGAGCAGTACGGCGGGCGCTGTGAGCAGCACGCGAAGCAGCGCCACGCGTGAGGCCTGGCCGACCGAAAGCCGCGCGGAGGGGCGATCGAGCGCGATGTCGGCCAAGCCGACTTGGTCGAGCGCGGCTCGCAACTCGTCGGCGGTCGGCGCGGACGGGGCCTCGGACGGCGCGCCGCCGTGGTGACGCACCTTGAGCGTGTACGGGAGCAGCAGGTTGTCGGCCACGGTGCCCGGCACCATCGAGGAAGTCTGCGGCAGCAGCGCCACGCGAGTGCGCCACTCCTGCGGCGACCACTCCGACGCCGCCTTGCCCTGGAGACGGAGCTCCCCCCGCACGTCCGGGAGTAGTCGCGCGAGCGCGAGCAGCAGCGTCGTCTTGCCCGATCCGGAAGGGCCCACGATGTCGTTGAGGGTGCCTTCGGACAGCGAGAGCGAGGCGTCGGACACGACGGCCACCGGCCCCGAGTCGCCGGGGCGCGTGATGGTCAGGCTGGATGCTTCGAGCAGCATGGGGCGACGGTCCATCTTCTCGGGGACCGTCCCACCATAGCCCGAGCGCGGGCTGCCGTGAACCTACTTGCCCACGTAGTAGCCGACGCCTTCGAAGCGGTAGACGGCGCCCAGCGTGTTGATGACGTTGTCCCTTTCAGCCTCGCTCGAAGTGTAGAAATGCACGCCCGCCTTGAGGTTGTAGAAGCGGTACACCGGGAAGGCGTTGGTCGCGGTCGTCGAGACGTAGTAGGCGGGGCCCTCGAAGCGGTAGACGCCGCTCAGGGTGCTGAGGACGTTCTGCTTCTCGGCCTCGTTCGCGGTATAGAAGTGCACGCCGGCCTTGAAGTTGTAGAACCGGTAGAGCGGCTGCGTGTTGCTGGGGTTGGCGAGATTGACGGCATACGACGGGCCCTCGAAGCGATAGACGTTGCCCAAGGTGTTGATGACGTTGTCGCGCTCGGCCTCGCTGGCCGTGTAGAAGTGGACGCCCGCCCGTAGGTTGAAGAAGCGGTAGACGTTCTGGG
>JANYJF010000034.1 GCA_025361885.1 Coriobacteriia bacterium | reverse complement strand
TGGTGGGCGATGTAGGATTTGAACCTACGACCCCTTCCGCGTCAAGGAAGTGCTCTCCCCCTGAGCTAATCGCCCGTACTTGCCGCACCGAAGCGCGGCGGGACATATTGTAACAGGCCTCCGTGCGCACACCAGTCCCCTCTTCGAGGAATGCTCCCGCGCGAGATCGTCCTTGCGTCGCCGTGAGGCGTTCGCTATCCTACCCCTTGCGCTTTGCGCGTGCGGACGTGGCTCAGTTGGTAGAGCACAACCTTGCCAAGGTTGGGGTCGCCGGTTCGAATCCGGTCGTCCGCTCCATATTCAACCCGCCGAGGGCTGGGACCGGAAGGCGCGAATCACCGGATCCGGCCTTCGTCATTGAAAGAGCCCCTTCAGCGGGCGACACAGGTGGCGACGTCGCCAAGTGGCAAGGCAGAGGCCTGCAAAGCCTTTATCCCCGGTTCGAATCCGGGCGTCGCCTCCATGCATGCACAAGAGGGCCTGACCGGGCACACCGGCAGGCCCTCTTCTTTGAGTGCGCACGCGGGCGCTCGGCAGCCGCGCGCGGACACTGACGGCAAAGTGCGGATCGAGAGACTAGGCGCAGTACTTGATCTGCAGCTGCTTCGCCTGCTCGAGGCGGAACAGGCCACGCTCGACGTCGCGCGGGTCGGAGATGTTCTCGACAGCCCAGCGAAGGATCTCATCGGGCACCAAGGGGTAGCGCTTTCGCGCCTGCTTGAGGGTCATATGGGTGCTCCTTGTTCTACGACGTGTGCTACGACTGCTGCATCTGCGATGACCCGAGGGGAACGGGTGTTCCCCGCGATGCCACGATTGTGCTCCCGCTCGCTCGAGGGCGTCAAGCCCTCGTCGCCCGAGCGCGACTAACTCCCCCACCGCTCGAACAACCGGTGCTCGATCCCCAGCACGTCGAGCACCTTGCCCACCACGAAGTTGACGGCGTCGTCGAGCGTCTTCGGGCGATGGTAGAACGCGGGCATGGCTGGCACGATGGCCGCGCCAGCCTCGGCCAGCGTGGTCAGATTCCTGAGGTGCACTAGGGACAGTGGTGTCTCCCGGGGTACCATCACCAGCAGCCGGCGCTCCTTGAGCATCACGTCCGCGGCACGCTCCGGCAGATCGGCGGCGAGCCCGGCCGCTACCGAAGCGCAGAAACCCATCGACGCCGGCATGACCACCATCGCGTCCGTCCGGGCCGAGCCCGAAACGATCTCGTCGAACATCGCGTCCGGGGCGATCGAGCGCAGCGGCATCGTCGGGGGCAACTCCAACATGCCGAGCACGGCGGTCGCGGCTCCCGAGCCCTCGGGCAGGGTGAACCCCGTCTCGTACGCCATCACCTCGCGGCCCATGGCGGTTGCTATCAATGCGACCTCATGACCGGCTCCGAGCAACTGCTCGACCAGCCGCAGACCGTAGACGGAACCGGATGCCCCTGTTATCGCGACGACGTAACTGGCCACGGAACGACTCCTATCCGATGAGGCGGTCCAGCAGCGCGCCCGCCAAGATGACCACTGCAAACGAACCCGTTGACCATGAAGAACGCCGCGTCGACACGCGACAGGTCATCGGCGCTCACGATCGCGTTCTCGTACCACAGGAGTATGCCCGCGAACGCAACGCCCGGCTATCGCCACGTCGGTTCTCTTCTTCACGCCTTCTCGTACGGATTGGGCTGCTCCACGGGGGCCATGTCGCCGGGCAGGCGGAGTTGCTCGGGCTCGCGCTCCGGACCGTCGTGCCGCGAGCCCGCATCGGCTGCGGGCCTGGGCTTCGCCGCGACAGGCCCGCTCTCTCGAGACGCTCCCGATGCGATTCCGCGGGGGTGAGGAACCGCGTCGACAGGGTGGTCCATCGGCGTGTCCCCAGGACCCGACTCTCGCGAAGCGCACTCGACATCGCCCGCGTGCGGCCTGCCGGTATTCAGCGGATGATACCGCCCGACCAGATAGGTCATCAGTGGTGCGAGGAGCACAGCGGCACCGACCGCCGTGGCTTGGATGAGGTCGAGGTCGTACTTGAAGGCCCACCTCAGGTCGGGGATGACCCAGGTGACCGTGGCGCCCCACTGCCACAGGTACCAAGCGACCTGGATCGCCAACGTCGACAGGACCACGAGCACGGTCGCGACACCGAGTGAGAGCCATCCCGCGAGGAACTCCCCGGTCGGGCGCCGGGGATGGCGACGCAACGCCAGGTAGACGTCCGCCGCGATCGCCGCCGCCAACAGCACCGCGATCGCCGCCTCGCCCATGCGGACGTTGAAGAACATCTGCAACTGGCTCTCGGAGTTGAACGCCGATAATGACCAAGTGGCCCGATGGACCCAGAAGAAGAGCAGGTTGTACAGAAGGTAGTAGCCCAGCGCCCCGGCCAGCGAGGCGACCAGTGCGCGCCATGACAGGATGCCGATCACGATCAGGACCCCCAGCGCGGCCGCTGCGACCGCGAGCGCGATCGGCTGCCGCTGGGTGCGCTCTCTCGCGATCCGCGCGGCGGTGTCGCTCGCCATCAGCGAGTCGAGGCGGTCGTCGGGCACGCCGTGCTCCGCGATGAGCTTGACCGGCCGCCCACTACTTCCCGCGAGCACGACCTCGCGATAACGACGCACCATCGCCTCACGCTCCTCGTGCGCCGGTGCGAGCGCCTGCGGGCTCGGCGTCGTGAGCACGCTCGGGACGATCCGTCCTATCGACTGCCGCGGGACCGGGATCCCCAACAGCGCGGCCGCTGTCGGTGCGACATCCTCCTGCCCACCCGAGACTCGTCCGACCGTGGCGCCGGGGCCGGCGATGACGACGGGCACTCTGATGACCTCGTCTTCTCCGCCTCCGTGTCCGCCCGTCGCGATGTGCCCATGGTCGGACGCCACGACGAACGTGGTGTGGTCGTCCTGCAGCGCGTTGACCAGCGCGCCGAGATCCAGATCCACCTTGTCGGCGGTGGCCGCGTACTCCTTCGACGCGCCGCCATACGCGTGCCCCGCTTCATCGATATCGGGAAGATGCACGACGATCAGCTGGGGCGACGGCGTGGTCTCCTTCGCCTTCGCGATGACATCGCGCACGATGGAGCCCGACAGGTATTGGCCGGACACGCCGAGGTCGGGCTGCCAGTCCTTCACGATGGTGCCGCCTCGCCAGTCGCCCTTGTACAGGACGGTCAGCGAACTCGGTCCCGCCACCAGCACGCGCTTCCTCACGCTGGCAGCCGTGTCCATGAGCGTCTCGACAGGCACGCGTTCGTCGAACCAGTTGGTCAGCACCCCGCTGATCTGCTGCGGCGCGCCGGTCAGCAGGGTGGTCCAGTCGGGGAACGACAGCGATGGCTGGTGTGTCGTCACCACGAGGTCCGTCCCGTGCTCGCGAAGTGTCTGCAGGGCACGCATCTTGCGGGACTGGGCGTCGGTCAGCCCGTCCACGATCACGAACACGAGGCGGTCGGTCTGCGCGACTCCCGGCCGCGATGCCGGCATCGACGATGTGACGTAGGGGCTCCGATAGTCGACGATCTGGTTCCACGAGTAGGTCGCGAGCGAATACGCGGCATACGCCGCTGCGAGACCGGCTATCGCGCCTACCACGAGTGGCGCGAACCGCAGGGCCTTGTTCACTCTTCATCAGCCCCTTTCGTCCAGAACGCGGTCCAGGTCGTCGAGCGTACGGATCATAGGCACCCCGGTCTGGGTCGGGGTGAGTCCGGGACGGTCTATCAGCACCGGGGCGAGCCCCGCGGCGCGAGCGCCGAGCACATCCGCGTACACGTGGTCGCCCACGTGCACGGAGCGCGCCGCATCCACGCCGAGCCTCGCGCACGCGAGCTCGAAGATGCGCGGGTCGGGCTTGCGAAGCCCCACCTCAGCCGAGGAGATGACCACCTGTACGACGTCGGCGAATCCCAGCCCGTCGAGCAGGCCCGGGAGCCGACGGTCCCAATTGGAGATCACACCGACGGGCACGCCTCGGTCACGCAGGCGCTCGAAGGCGGGGCGGACGTCATCCCATGCGCGCCACCGCCCCGCGGAACCGAAAGCGTCGTAGACCGCCATCGCGAGTTCCTCGGCACGGTCCTCGATGCCGAGGCGGCGGCACAGCAAAGAGTACATCCCGACCCAAACACCCGACGTCTCCTCCTCCGAGGTCCAGAAGGCATCATCGTCGCGATACCGGTCCTCGTAGTACTGGTCCACGAGCGGCATCAGGGATTCGATGGCGTCGAGGTCGCGTGTGTACCCGGCGTCGCGGAGGATCTCCTCGCAGACATGGGACACGGAGGGGTACGGATAGACGAGCGTGTTGCCGACGTCGAAGAATACGGCCTGAGGTCCGCCCCGGGACATCAGTCGTGGAAGACGGCGATGTTCTGCGAATGCGCCGGTGCCAAGGGCTTCTCCGCGGCGTAGCCCACCAGCACGAGCGACACGATCTCCCAATCGTCCCCGAGCTCGAGGATCTCCGAGAGCTTGTCGCGCACCCACACCGGAGCCGTGATGCTGCAGCACCCCAGGCCGTACTCCCCGGACGCCAGCAGGACGTTCTCGACAGCGCAACCGGCCGACACGTACCCGTTGATGCGCTCGATATCGTCGTGCACACAAGGCACGGTCACAGAAAGGATGACGGGCGCTTGTCCGAGGTCCGAGTAGAAGCGCTCGTACGATTGCAGCTCTTCGGATGTGAATATGTCCATGTACTCCTGCAGATGCACAGTCGTCATCGCCATCGCCTCGCTGAGGGCTTCACGAGTCTTGCCCGTCGCGACGTGGAACCGCCAAGGCTGCGCGTTCATGGAGGAAGGCGCCTGAGAAGCGGCGTGCAGCAGGTGGTCGATGATCTCGCGGGGCACGGGCTCGCCGTCGAACGACCTGCAGGAATGGCGCTGATCGATAGCGGTCATGACATCCATGTTCAAACCTCACAACGCTTGAAAGCCGATGGCCCGAGACTGCTCCCCAATCCTACCGCATGCTCCTGTCCGGATACATACCCGAGCGCTCATCGGGGAGCTGCCGCGCGTCGTGCGAGCCTGCCATCATGCCGCCGTGCCGTCGGGCGTCGGGATCCGCTTGGTGAGTGTCACCGCTGTGCCGGACCCGTCGCATGGGGAGAATTCCACGCGGTCCATGAGCGCCCGCATGAACATCACGCCGCGTCCTCCGGAGGCGTACACGTCATCCGCGCAGGACGAGTCGCCATCGAAGCCTCCACCGGAATCGCGGACCCTGACCACGACGCGGTCGGAGTAGGCCGCAACCTCGACGCGCACCTCATCCGCTTCGCCTCGCGGCGATCCGTGCCTGACCGCATTGGCAAGCGCTTCGCCCACCGCGACCTTGATGTCGTAGGCGACCGCCTCCGGCACATGCAGCGGCGCCAGGAGGTCTATCACCCGGGTGCGCGTCCGCGCGAGAACCTCGACGCTCGCCGCAACACGCAGCTCCTCGGTCCACAGTGGTTCCGGCGGCTCAGGAGCCATCTCCAGCCCCTGGAGCGCCTGCCTAACGGTCGAGGTCGCACTGATCGAAGGCGCAACCCCAACGAGCCCGGAAAGCTCGAGCACACGGCTCACGTTGTGGTCGGCCCCCGCGAGGACCAACTTGCCGCCGAGCGGAGTGAGGCGATGATCGAGCCAGACCAGCAGTCCGAGCGCTGAACTGTCCGCGTAGACGACACGGGAGAGGTCGAGAACGACGTTGACGCACCCGGAGGTCACGACACCGTCGATCGAGTCCTGCATCTCCGGGACGACACGGAGGTCGATGTCGCCCTCGATGCGCACCACGCAAGCGGGCGAGCCGCCCTCCCTCTCGATCTGGACCGCCATGAGCTCAGCTGCTCCCGGGTTCGTGGGTCGTTCGCGCGGTGCATCGTCGTGGTCCGCAGGCGGAGAGGCCGTTGCGACGTTGGGGAGAGTCTACCCCGCTCAAGCACCTGGTAACGTCCGGCCACATGCGCACGCGGCCTGTGCGACGAGATCATCTGAACTCGCCCGGATCACTCGAGGGCACATCCACGATCTCAGCGGCAAGCACCGCCGCGTCGTCGCGCAGCGCACCGCCGCAGAAACCGGCCAGAGCATCGAGCAGACCGTCCACAGCGTCTTGGGCGGTGGCTGTCCTGCGCAAGGCTCGTCGCAGCCTGCCCTCCCCGAAGAACTGGGGGCCCCGCCGCGCCTCTGTGACGCCGTCCGTATACAGCAGGATGATGTCGCCCCGGGCCAGTGTCACCGTCTCCTCCGAGTACACGGCGGACGGGATGGCCCCCAACAGAGGCCCCGTCACCTCGAGGCGTTCGACCGTGCGCGTCCCACCGCGTCTGAGCAATGCAGGAGGATGCCCGCCGTCTGCCCACGTGAGGCTACCGCTCGCTAGGTCCAAGAAGCCCACCCACGTGGTGACGATGTCGGAAGGATCGCGACTCTCCGCCACCAGCCGGTTGAGCTCGGTGAGCGCCCGCGCGGGCCCCGCTCCACAGGCGACCATGCCCCTGAGCGAGTGCTTGATGGCCGAGGTCTTCGTCGCGGCCTGGACGCCCTTGCCGCACACGTCGCCGATCGCGAGGACGACTCGCCCGTCGGGGGCCCGGAACACATCGTAGTAGTCCCCGCCGATCTCCGCCTCTGCGCCGGCCGGCAGATAGAAGCTGGCCGTGCGCAGGCCTGGGATCCGGGGAAGCACGTCCGGCAGGATCGACTTCTGCAGCACGCTCGCCACGTAGTGCTCCTTGCCGTACAGGCTCGCGGTGTCGATGGCCAGAGCGGCCTGCGACCCGAACCAGTTGAGCAACTCCCGATCCTCGGAGTTGAATGCGTCGAGGGCCATGCTGTACACGACGAGCAGCCCGATCGATCGTTCTCGCGCTCGCAGCGGTACGACGAGCATCGAGTGGAGGCCCTGAGCCAGCGCGATCCGTGCGAGCTCGGAATCGCCATCGGCCAGGTCGGGATACACGGTCGGCGTACCGGACGCGAACACCCGGCCCGCGATGTCCTCGCCGGGTGTCACGCTGAGATGCAGCAGGTCACGCGTGGCGATCCCCCGCGCCATGGACGTGGTGATAGTGCGGCGAACCGGGTCGAAGTCCATGAGCGCGACGGCGTCGGCCGAGAAGACCTTTTGCACAACGTCGAGCACGCGGTTGAGCACAACGTTGGTCTGGAGCGAGGACGAGACAGCTTGGCTGATCCGGAATATCGTCTCAAGGTTCACCGCCCGTGTTCGCGCCTGCTGGAGGAGGAAGGCGTTGTCGAGCGCCAGCGACACCTCGCGGCCGATCGTCCCGGCAAGCGCGATATGCCGGCTCGACGGATGCAGTGACGGCTGCTTCGAGGAGAGCACCAAAGCTCCGCGAGTGCTCATGCCCTGCACGAGCGGGATCATGATCAATGACTCGCTCCCAGGAGGCGCGAGTGCGGCGATCTCCTTGTCGGAGGAGGTATTCGGTACCACCAGAGGCTCGAATGACGGAGGCTCCGACGGCAGTTCCGGCCGCAGTCTCGCCAGCGCCGCGAGCCATCTTCGCTCCTCCTCGGCATTCGCGGCCGGTGCAAGACCGAGTTCGCCACGACCTCGCACGACCGGCGCGCAGTCGTCCATGCCGAGAAGCTTCGCCGACAGCGCGGCCACCTGGTCGAGGGACACGCCCAGGTCCGCCCGACTCGCGATGAGCTCAGCCGCCTCGCGGAGCGTCTCCGCCTCGCGACGCGACGTGTGCTCGTGCTCGAACAGGCGGGCGGTGTTGACCGCGACCGCTGCCTGGGCCGAGAAGGCCGAGAGTGTGTCCACTTGGGCCTCCGAGAAGCCGCGACGCGGCCCGACCACGACGATCACGCCGAGCGCGACCTCCCCCGCCACGAGCGGGGCCACGACGCCCGAGTGCTCCTCGTCCTCCCCGAACAGATCGCGAAGAACGGCCGCTCCGCCCGGCTCGGCACCCGTGACGAGCAGCAGCCGCCGCTGGATGAACGCGCTCGTCAGCGGGCCGGGCGAGTCGATAGACACGGAGTACCGAGAATCGGGTTCGCGAAGTCCGCGACCCCGGGCCAGTTTGAGACGGTTTCCCTCACCGTCGGCGAGCAGCACGGCAGCCGTGCCGGTGTGCAGGATGTGACTCGTCGCCGAAAGGATCGCGTCGAGGACGTCATCAGGGTCTGCCGCCGTCGCGAGAAGGCGCGCGGTCTCCTGAAGTGAGTTCACTCGCACGCCGAGCTCGTTGAACGCATCGGCCAGCTGCCCGACCTCGTCGTTGCGATCCACAGCCAGTGGCCGGACATGGCCGCCTGCCGCCACGTCCCGGGCACGCCGCTCGAAGGAGCGGAGGGGCGCGATGAGCCTCAGGCTGAACACGTAGACGGCCATGAGCGCTATGAGGACCGCAGCCACCGCCGCGAAAGCCGCGGGAAGGAGTGCGTCCCGCGCTCGCCGCCACCCCTGGCTCGTCGGCTCCGCGATCACGAGGCGCCAGCCCAGGTCGGGAACGCCCGACAGGTCCGCGTAGAACCCGTTCATCGTTCCGAGCGATGGGTCGGACAGGAAGGCGCGGCCGCTGGACGCTCCTGACCGATCCGGCTCGAACACGAGGCCCCCGGCGTGCGGTGGCGGAGTCGGTCCTCCCACAGGGACGGTCCTGCTTGTGCGATCGACTATGAACGAGTACGTCACGGTTCCCGTCGACTCGTTGTCGCTGACCCGCAACCGAACGAACGTAGAGCGCAACCTGCCGAGTACGGTCAGTCCCTCGGTACCGGGGACGCGGCTGGCGACCCACAGCCGGCCGGCGGTCTGCCCGGCTCCGGGCGGCTCCCACTCGAACCGGGTCTCCCCGAGCTTCAGATCCAACGGGAAGTACTTTCGCCCGGCGACCGTGGCCGGTCCATCCCCCGACGGATAGCCGAAGGCGACTTCTCCTGTGGGCCGGGCAAGAAGGAACAAGTCGAAGTGCTCGGCGTTGACGAGCTGGGTGCGCTCCAGGACTGCGGACATTCCAGCGGGGTCGCCGGACCTGGAGGCCTCGGCCGCTGCTGCCGCGTCCGTCACCCGGTCCGCGATGGTGAGGCGGGAGGTGAGGTCATCGAGGAGCAGCCGCCGGTAGCCGGTCATCCGCTGTACGTCCTCGGTGCGCGTGAGAGAGAACACCCCGTAGACGCTGAGGGCGCCGATCGCGAACACAGCGAGCCCGATGATGACGAAGGCGAGCCACAGCATGCGCGTGGCGAGGCTGGTGCGACGAGGAGGCTCGCTCTTATCCACTCAGGTTCCCCTGCCCGTGCCGACCTCGGACGTCGTATCGACTCCCATCCTAGGGCTGGGTGGCGCCAAAGACCACAACCCGATGGTTCCCACGCGGCACCGCGGGGTCATCCACGAGCCACGACTAGCCGAGGCGAAGCGCCGGGAACGTCTGGATGAACCACGCCGAGATAAGGCCGAGCTTTCCAAAGAACACGAGAGCTCCCAGGACCATCATCACGATCCCCGCGACCCGGTCGATCGCAATCGAGTGCCGCTTGAGCCAACTCAAAGCCCCGCCGAGCTTCCCGAGCGCGAGTGCCACCACCAGGAACGGTACACCCAGGCCCGCCGAATACGCAGCGAGCAGGAGCGCGCCCCGGGCTGCGCCTCCTCCTGAGCCGGCGAGCAGCAGGATAGACCCCAAGATCGGACCGACACATGGCGTCCAGCCGAATGCGAAGGCCATCCCCATAACCAGTGCCGCCGCAGGGCCGTACTTGCGCGCACCAGCCAAGTCCATCCGCGCCTCACGATACAGCCACGGAACCTTCACAACGCCGAGGAGCATGACACCGAAGCCGAAGATCACCACGCCGGCCACACGGCCCAATGGGTCTCGGTACGTTCGAAGAAGAGTCCCCAGCATGGACGCCGAGGCGCCCAACGCCACGAACACGAGTGAGAACCCGAGGACGAACAGGAGTGCGGGGACGAGGACCTGAGAGGTGCGACGGCGTCCGTCGGACAGGTCGCTGACGCTCAGGCCCGTCATGAACGACACGTACGCCGGGATCAACGGCAGCACGCACGGCGACAGGAAAGACAAGAGGCCGGCGCCGAACGCACCAGCCAGCCCGACGGACACACTGGTCATTCACATCTCCCCTCGCACGAACACACGCGACGTCGACGGGCTACGCGGTGACGTCCGCGCCATACCCGGAGGCACGGATGGCGCCGACGATCGTGTCGACGTCGATCACCTCGGGGTCATAGGAGACCGATGTGGTCCCCGTCGCGGCATCCGCCTGGACGGAGGCGACGCCATCGAGTTCGCCGACGTTCATCTCGATGAGCATGGTGCACGAGCGGCAGTGCATCCCGGTGGTGGCTATGGACACCTGTGCGGTCTCGGCCATGGCAGGCTCCTTCTTGATGAGGCTCCGGTCGCTGAGGCGCCGGAAGCAGTCTGTGATGAGATACCCTGACGGGTATGCATCCTACCCGCTGCAGGTGTCTTCCGGCAACCCCCCGGAAACAGCGGATCAGCCGTTGACGACTCTCGCCTTATCGGAGGCGGTCGGGATCGCAGGCGACGCCTCGGGCATCATCGCGCCGCAGTACGGACACAGGCGCCAATCGACCATGACCTGACGTCCGCAACTCGGGCAGGCGATGGAGCCGTAGGGAGCGGCGTTCTCGCCCCCGTCGACGGGGGCCTGCGAGAGCAGGAGCCACGTGACCCCGACGATCACGAACAGCGACCCCAGCGGGACGATCCAGCCGATCGGCACCGAGCCCGGACTCCCGGCGATCGGACCGATGGAGCTGGCCAGCGCGACCACGGCGATCACGGCGCCGACAGCTCCGAACCCGCCGAGTATGGCGAGCACGAGCCATCGTGTGTACCTGCTGTGCATTCTCGCTGCTCCCGACGTGTGGCTGTCGCTGCGCTCGACGCACCGCAACGTGCAAGGCATATGCCAACGCCACCGGGAGTGCGGAGTCCGACCCCGCAGGTCCTACATGCCGAAGCGCTGCATCCGGGCCTCGAGCGTCTTCGGAGTCAATCCGAGTAGCTTCGCGGACTTCGGCACGTTGCCACCGGTGCGATCCAGCGCCTGCCTGACCAGGTCCATCTCCACCTCTTCGAGATCGCACCCGGACTCAGGCAGGAGGAAGCCCGTGCCGGGTCCGGTACCGGTGCGCTGGCCGACCCGTACCTCCGAGGGGAGGTCATCGACACCGATCTCTGCGTCCCGGGACAGGATGATCATCCGCTCGACCGTGTTCTCCAGCTCTCGGATGTTGCCGGGCCACGCGTACTCCGCCAGCAGATTCATCGCGTCGGCCGAGATCGTCTTCTCGTCCGCTTGGAACTTGTCCAGGAAGTGTGCGACGAGCCTCGGCACGTCTCCCTTGCGCTGGCGAAGCGGGGGCAGTGTGATCGGCACGACGTTGAGCCGATAGAACAGGTCCTCACGGAACTTCCCTTCGGCGATGAGCTGCTGCAGATCCTGGTTGGTCGCCGCGACCACACGGACGTCGACCTCGATGGAGCGCGTGGCGCCAAGGCGCTCGAACCGTCGCTCCTGCAGCACGCGGAGGAGTTTGACCTGCACGTTGGGGGTGACGTCGCCGATCTCGTCGAGGAACAGCGTGCCGCCGTTGGCCATCTCGAATCGACCCGGCTTCGCCTGCACGGCACCGGTGAACGCGCCCTTCTCGTAGCCGAACAGCTCCGATTCGAGCAGCGTCTCCGGTAGTGCGCCGGCGTGAACCTCGATGAACGGCTTTCCGGCACGTGGCGAGAGCCGGTGGATGGCCCTAGCGACGAGCTCCTTGCCCGTGCCCGACTCGCCGTAGATCATGGCTGTGGCGTTCGTTGGTGCCACTTTGTGGACGGCCGCCAGGACCTCGAGCATGCGAGCGTCGGTCGCGACGATGCCGTCGATGTCCCAGTCACGGTCCAGCTCCTCACGGAGTCGCTGGACCTCCTCCGACAACTCGCTGATACGAAGCGCCTTCTCGATCGAGAGCTTGAGCTCATCGAGGTCGAAGGGCTTGGTCAGGTACTCCGTGGCGCCGGCCTTCATCGCCTCCACCGCGAGCTGCACGTTGCCGTGAGCCGTGAGCATGATGATGGGGAACGTCTCCCCCTTCGCCCGGATCCGACGCAGGACCTCCATGCCGTCGGGCGCGGGCATCTTGTGATCCAGCACCATGAGGTCCGGCGGATCGTCCTCGATGGCGGCCATGGCCTCCTTGCCATCGGCCGCCTGCGTGACCTCGTAGCCGGCTTTCGAGAGGGTCTCATCGAGCACCCACCGCATGTTCTTCTCATCGTCCGCGATCAGCACGCGCTTGGCCACGGTCCGCTCAGCCTCCTTGTTTGACTCGCCATTCACAACGCGAGCGCGGGCAAGGAGACCGTGAAAGCGGTTCCTTGGCCCAGATCGCTCGCTACCTCTATGTGCCCGTCGTGCTCGTCCACGATGCGGTGGACGATAGTCAGTCCGAGCCCCGTCCCGGCGTCACGCGTCGAGTAGAACGGGTCGAACACCTTGCCCAGCGTATCCGGGGGGATGCCCGGACCCGTATCGACGAACCGCACGAACACGAACCCGTCGTCCGACCCTGTGGAGACCGTGAGGGATCCGCCCTCCCCCTCCATGGCCTGGACGGCGTTGGAGATGAGGTTGACGAAGACCTGCTTGAGCTGGTCGGGGTCGGCCATGACCAGCGGCACGTCCGGGTCGTAGTGCTCCTCGATCTCGACGTCGCTACGGCTCGCGAACTTCCTCGTGAACAGGACGACCTCGGACAGGACGTCGGCGACGTCCACCCGCATCATGGTCGGCGTCGACGGTCTTCCGAAATCGAGGAGCGCCTTGATCACTTTGTCGAGCCTGTCGATCTCCTGCTTGATGACCGTCGCGGCCTCCCGCGCGCGATCAGGATCGGCTTGCGTGTCCTCCATCAGCTGGACGGACGCCCTGATGATGCCGAGAGGGTTGCGGACCTCATGTGCGACGCCCGCGGTCAACTCTCCCATCGCCGCCAGCCGGTCGGCTCGGATGAGCTGTTCGGTCAGCGCCTTGATCTCTGAGACGTCTTCGATCGTCACGACGGCGCCGAGCTTGCGCCCGCCGATGTCCCGCATCCGAGACACTGACGCCTGCGCGTGCACGATCCGGTTGCTCGCGGTCACCAGTGTGACGTCTCGCACGGTGCGTGGCACACGCCCCTCGAGCACTTTCGCCACGTCACTCGACAGCCCGCCGTCCGCTTTGAACATCCTGAGGATCGACCCGGGAACCATGTCATCCTCGCTCATGCCGAGGATGCGCTCGGCGGCCGGGTTCACGGTCGCGATGGACCCGTCGGGACCGACGGTCACGACGCCGGACGTCACCGAGCGCAGGATCGCCTGCGTGTAGTCCTGGATCGCGATGAGCTGCACCGCACGCTCCTCAAGGATCCGATACGCGTCCTCGAGCTTGGCGCGCACGATCAGAAGGTCGCGCGTCTGACGCTCCTCGATGTCCCGAAGATGGCCGAAGAGCCAGCCGACCCCAATGAAGGTGAGCATCTCGAGCAGGTCGTCGACATGCGCCCCGAACAGGGAGCCGAGATCCAGGTGCGCATGTGGGGCGTACAGCGCGACCGCGGCTGCGGCGGACACGAGGCCGCCGACCTTCCCGAAACGGTATGCGCCGTACAGGATCGGTAGGTAGTACAGACGCCGGAAGAAGTCGTGGAGCGCCAGCTGTTGTGGGGTCGTGGACGGCACCATCAGATGCAGAAGCGCGATGACAGCGAGCAGGCCGACGACGATCGTGACGTCACGAGCCCGTCCGCGGTGAGCAGTACCCGGCGCGATCGGCCCCGATCTCGTCGCGGTCACATCCCGTTCGCGGCGAGCGGACATCAGCGGCGCTTCCTCGCCCAGGATGGCTCGATGCCCATCTCCTCGCGGTACTTCGCCACAGTACGGCGCGCCACCGGGATACCCTTGTGCGAAAGCATCTCAGCGAGCTTCTGGTCCGACAGCGGATGGAGCGGGTCCTCGCTGGTCAGCATGCCGCGAAGCGTCTCCTTGACTGTGGTGGCGGCGACGTCCATGCCCGTCGAAGTCCGGTATCCACCCGAGAAGAAGTGCTTGAGCTCGAACATCCCATAGGGTGTGGCCATGTACTTGCCCGTGACGCCCCGGCTCACTGTCGAGAGGTGCACGCCGATCTCGACGGCCACGTCCTCGAGCCTCAAGGGGCGCAGGGATCCTTTGCCGTCTTCGAAGAACTCGTTCTGGACCTCGAGGATGATCTTCGTGATGCGACTCACGGTGTCCTTGCGGCGATCCACGTTCTTTATGAACGTCTCCGCCGAGCGGATCTTGTCCTTGAGATAGCGCACGGTCTCGGCATCGGCGCCCGAGCCGCCGCGCAGCATCGTGCGGTAGCGCGAGCTGACGCGCAAGGTCGGCACGGCTTCGCTGTTGGGTGTGATGACCCAGTCGTCGCCGAATCGCCGGATCGTCACATCGGGCACCACGTACCCGGGAGACGGCCCGGGCGAGAAGGCGCCGGCAGGACGGGGGTTGAGCTGCCGCAGGATCTCGACGAGGCGCCGGATCTCGGCCTCGTCGACCTGTAGCTTCCGGGCCACCTTCCGGAAGTGGTTGGCTGCGATGTCGTCGAGATGGTCGCAGATGATGTCTTCGAGAAGGGGCTCGTCGATGCCCAGGTAGTCACGCTGGATGCGCAGAGCCTCCGCGAGGTCGCGTGCTCCGACGCCGGGCGGGTCGAGCTGCTGCACCACGGCCAGAGCGCGGTCCGCCACAGTGGGTGAGACGCCGGCGATCGCCGCCACCTCGTCGAGCGGGGTCACGAGGAACCCGTCGCCGTCCAAAGACCCGACGATCGCCTGCGCGGCGCGTCGGGTCGCGTCATCCAAGTCGAGCATGCCGAGCTGCTCGAGGAGGTACTCGTCGAAACTCAGATACCCGCCGACGAATTCCTCGGTGTTGATGTCCTCCGCGTTCGGGTCGCGAGGGATGATGGGGTCGAGGTTGTCGAGCTCGGCATACTGGTCGAGCCATTCGTCCCACGCGCGCTCGTCGTCCGCAACATCGGCCCGCTCGTCCTCGGGCTCGGCGGGCTCGTCCTCGAACTCCTCGACCTCCAGGACCGGGTTCTCCAACAGCTCGGTCTCGACGAGCACCTGCAGCTCGGCGACAGGCATCGCGAGGATGCTGAGTCCTTGGTAGACCTGCGGGGACAGCGTGAACTTCTGCCGCAGTTCCGGGCGCTGTCCGAGTTCCATGGTCACGCCTTCTTCGAGCGTCGGCCCCGTGCTCGGATCGCACGGAGAAAGCAAATTCGGTACCAGCGCAATTATGCCCTATCTAGCCGTTGCGATGTCGAAACGTCGTCGCGAAGGCCTAGACAGACGGCGGAACGTCCTGCCGCACGAGCCCCGGCCCCTGCACCACCACGACCGCTCCAAGGACCAGTGCCGCGCCGAGCAACTGCAGCAGGGACAGGGATTGGTACATCGCAGGGATGAACAGCGTGGCGACGCCCGCGAGCACCGGCTCGAGCGTGGCTGTGATGCTGGCTTTCGTGGCGTCGATGTACTTGAGCGCGTGCAGGAATGCCGAGAACGGCACGACGGTGCTGACGAACGACATAGTCGTGACGATCGCGAGCCGAGTCGGGTCGGACAGGAGGCGGAGCATCGACGCCGGCCCTCCGAGAGCCAGGAGCCAGAAGACCGCGGCGGCTCCCAGTCCGTAGAACAGCAGTGTCCAGGGGCTGAATCGTCGGGACGCGTACTTTCCCATGACGGTATAGCCGGCGAAGAAGACCGCTGACGCCAGACCCCAGGCGATGCCTGACGGCGAGACCTTCAGCCCGCCGCCTCCGATCGCGCCGACCACGAGCGCGCACCCCGCCACGGACAGGGAGACGCCGGCCGGCAACGCCCATGTGAACCGCTCTCCCAAGAAGAGCACGGATACGATGAGCACGAGGATCGGCGCGAGGTATTCCAGCAGGATCGCCGTCGGAACGTTCGTGCGCTCGATCGCCATGAAGTACGTGAGATGGACCATCGCCAGTCCGAAGACCCCGAACGCGGCGAGGAACGGCAGATCACGACGAGGAGCGATGCGCAGGTCTCCCCGCTTGAACGAGACGAGGTAGACGAGCACCATCACGAACGCGATGACGGCACGGGCTCCCGAGAGCTCGGTCGGCCGGACGTGGTAACCGGTGCCGAGGAACAGCCATTTGGCCATGAGCCCGCCGGTCGCCCAGCAGGCGGCGGCCAACGCGGCAAGGAGGTAGCCACGTGTGGTGTGTGCGCCGGCATCGGGAACGGGCAAGGGCGCTCCAGTCGTAGGCATCGGCGGACGCTTTCGAAGTGACAGGCACCCGCGGGACTATGCTAGAATACCCCCTAGGGGTATGCGTTCCAGCACCCGACCATTCTACGACACCCGTGCCATCGAACAAGGAGCGTCAAGGATGACCGATCTCAGCGGAGCCCTGCAACCCGTTGGCACCACCGAGGACGAGCGCAGGCGGATCGTCAACCGTCTGAAGCGGCTGGAGGGCCAGGTCCGGGGGCTGCAGACCATGGTCGAGACCGGCAAGGACTGCGACGCGGTCCTCACCCAGATGATGGCCGCGAAGTCGGCGTTCGATCAGGTCGGACTCCACATCATCGCGCAGTCGATGAAGACCTGCATGTCCGACGGCAGCGCACGGACGCACGATGAGACGATCGACGACGCTCTGGCGGTCTTCCTCAAGTACGTGAACTGCGTCCGCTAGGGCAAGCGCGACAGGTCATCGACGGCGTCGTCGACTATCTCGATGACGCATGCCTCGACCGCCTCGGCCAGGGCGTCGAGCCCGGCATCCGGATACACCTGACAAAGCAGGGTCGGGCGCAGCGCGGTGACCGCCACAGCATCTCCCTCGACGAACACGTTGATGCGGCACGGCATGAGCGTCGCGAAACGGCTGTCGCCCGAAGGCCAGATCCCAGGCACGCCCACCGACGCGAACGCCGCCGGCGAGCCCTCCACCTCATAGATGCGGATGGGCTTGATCTGGAAGCCCTTGGCGGCGAGGGTCGCTTGGATGTCATGGATCGCGCGCACCGCGAAGCCGTGGAGCGCGATGGAGCGCTCCACGGCAAGCGCAGCCTCGCCGAACGTGATCGACGTCTCGCGGCGGTAGTCGTACTCGACCGGGGCGCCTTCGCCCGGCGTGATGGCCCCACCGGCTTCAGCCATCGACAACCCGACTCCCTTTGCGCCCGGCACGCCCGCGGGCATCATCGCCGACGAGACCACCGACCACTGCTCCTTGTGTTGTTTCGCGACACCTAGGCCAGGCCGAACTCTTGCGCGAACGCGTCCGCACCGCGTGCTCCCACGACGTGAGCCACCATGTCGCCCGACACGAACTTCGCGATGGTCGGAATGCTCATCACACCATAACGCGCAGCGATCTCGCCAGCCTCATCGACATTCACTTTGACAAAGACCGCCTTGTCACCCACGCGTGCGGCCAGCTTCTCGATCTCAGGACCGACCATTCGACACGGACCGCACCACGGGGCCCAGAAATCCACGATCACGGGCGTGGTCGACTTGAGCACGACTGCATCGAACTCCGCAGCACTGACCTCTCTGACGTTTTCACTCATAACTACCTCCTCGGGCAGGATAGATGTGAACAGTATACCCCATGGGGTATCTTCACTCAAACTCGCAGTTCCACGCCCTGCGTCTTCAATCGGATATACCCCGCGACGGCTATAGTGGATTCTTGTGTGACGAACGGGCGGCTTTGCGGGAGGAGGTGCGATGTCGGCGTGGATATGGGTGAGCCTGCTGGCCGGCAGCGTACTCGCCGGGGCGGGGGCGTGCGGGGCCTTGGTGCTGCCGCGCGGCCGAGACATCGCCGCGCTCGCGGTCGCGATCGCGTCCCTCGTCCTGACGGTGATCTCGCTCGGCGCCATGGCCCGCACGAACGCGCGGGCCGATACCATGATCGTGGCGGGGTTCATCGCGGTGGCTGTCGCACTCGGCGGGTTCGCTTTGGCCGCGGCCCTGCTGCCGGTGTGGACGGCACCCCGGTCGGCCGCCGCCAGCCGAGGGATGGGCGCGGACAATGGCCGTATCGCGGTGATCGTGCTGGCAGGGGGAGAGCCGGAGCGCTACGACCCGTCGGTCTTGACGGCCGGATTCCTGGATCTGGAAGAGACCGGGGTACCCCTGCCGCCGGAAGCGACTCGAACGCTCATGTACCTGTCGGAGAAGTCCCGATACGCATCTGTGGGCGGCTCTCCCGCACGAGCGGGTGCACGGTCGATCGCGGACAAGCTGTCCAGGGTCCTTGAGGCCGAGACCACGCAGTCCGATGTCCGGGTCGCATGGCTCGACCCCCCGGAGCGGCTCGACGACGCCGTTGCCGCGGCGGCTGCCGATGGATATCACCACGTCGCCGTGGTGCCGCTGGGGATCGCCGACTCGCTGTACCTCGATCGGGCCAAGCGCTCCGTCGACACACTGGGGCTCGGCGCCGATGGCATGCGCGTGGCGTACGCGGCACCGCTTTGGGGCTCCTCCGACATCGCGCGGGCCGTGGCTGAGGCGGTGCTCGCATCGGTGCCGGAAGCCGATCGCTCGTCCACGGGCGTCGTGCTCGTGGGACACGGCCAGCCGTGGCAATGGGACCGAACTCATCCGGCGGGCAGCGAGCAGGAGACCTACTTCGCCCAGAGAGTGCGCGCGCTTCTTCTCGACGGAGGCTTCGGGTCCGGGATGGTGCGATTGGGCTGGCTGGACTGGCAGGAACAGGGCGTGCCCGAGGCCGTCCGGCATCTGGTGGCGTTCGGTGCCCGACGAGTGTTGGTCGTCCCCGCGGCGATGCCAGTGGAGACTCTCGGCACCTTGATCGACCTTCGAGGCGCAGCGGAGGAGTCGCTCCTCGGCACCCACGTCAAGCTCGAGGTCCTGCCGGCTTGGGGAGACCGTCCAACCGTGATAACGGCGCTCGCTGACGGCGCTCGATCCGCGATAAGGGAACTTTCCGAGTCCTGACGACCGTCGCGGCCGGTTTCGGGACTAACCCGCGCGACAGACCGCCCGGTTGCGCGACTGCTGCCGGCGGATCTGCGGATAGCGCACCATGTAGCGCCACGCCACGGACATGCCCTGACGATCGGCGCATGCGCGCGTCTCGAGCTCGTCGATGCTGTGCCGGAGGTCCTCGGCGGTGGTCCCGCGGAAGAGCGTGTAGCCCTTGCCGATGGCGTACAGCACGTGAGCGTCGCTTCCCCCCGTTGCCGCTATCCCCTGTCCTGCCGCGAACGCCTTGGCCGCGAGCCGATTGGCGTAGATGAGGTACGGCGACGAGTTATAGACCTCCATGGCCTGGAACGCCACCTCGTTGATGCGACGGCCGAGGCTCTTGAGGCCGAACGGCCCGAACGCTCGGTTGGCGAACGGATGAGCGATGATCGCGATCCCGCCCTGAGCATTGATCCGGGCGATGGTCTCCACAGCCGAGAGACCGGCCGGGACCGTCTCTGTAAGGAAAAGGCCGAGGATGTGGCCCGACTTCGACGTGACCTCTTCGCCCACGATGACCTCGATGCCCGGATACAGCTCATCGAGCGACTTGGCGAACAGCGCGCCGTCGATGGTGTTGTGGTCGGTGATAGCGATGACCGACAAGTCGGTCTTGTTCGCGACGTGTTCCATGATCTGCGGTATCGACGCGAGTCCGTCGCTCATGTCCGAGTGGATGTGAAGATCGGCCTTGCTCCAAGTCTGGCTCACGCTGCGAGGCACCCCTCATGCTGGCTTGCCTACGGAAGTCCCATTGACCCCCATCGGCACAGCGAAGCCCGTACCATTAGGGTCGGACGACAGGCGGGGGTGCAGGCGGTGCGAGGTGCGGGTGGGGCGTCGGTCCCGGCGACCCGCGAAACCGCTCAGTCGATCTCGCTCTCCAAGACCGCCTTTTGCACGAGCGCCATCTCAGCTCGATCCAGCACATGCTGGGTCGCTATCTGCTGGAGACGCTCGGACGTGGTGCGAAGGCGCGAAGCCAGCGAGCCGATCACGCGCAGCGCGAATTCCGGATCCTCTCGCAGGGAGGCCAGGAAGGTGTCCCTGTCATAGACAGCCAGAGTGGTCTCGCCGACCGCGGTCGCTGTCGCGGAATGCACGCGCCGGTCGATAAGCGCCTGCTCTCCGAACATCTCGCCCGGCCCGAATTCCGCCAGCACCGCGATGACCGGACCCGCGCCCTTGCGGATGCAGATACCGCCCCGCATGACGACGAACAGGTGCTCTCCGACCTCACCTTCGTGGAAGATGACATCCCCATCGTCGTAGTCGCGAACGACTCCGGTACCCTCGTGCAGCGGCATTCGAGACTCCCTGTCATGTGCGTCGTCGGGGATACAGCTTCGCAGCCGGGCTGATTGTGACATAGCGCAGTACCTCGGACGCAAGCTCCGTCGGCAGGTTCCGCGCTTCGAGAGCCTTGGACAGCGCGAACCCGTTCAGTTGTGCGAAGCGCTCCCACTCGCCTGCCGCCCGCAGCACCGACTCCAGCGCTCCCCGGCGCGGATCCCTGTCGTCAGGCAGCTTGAGGCTGTCGTACCTGAACACCTTCACCACATGGTCGGTGCCGGCGACCTGGTCCAGCCCGTCCTCACGGGACCGCGCAACGATGGCGTCGCGAAGACGGTCGCGCTCCCGGGCGGCTTCCGATGCGGCTTCGCTGGCTGCGATGTACTGGTCGACGAGGTCGGCCAGCGGCTCGTTCGCCCTGGCATCGCGCGGGACGGCGGTGACGGCGTCAACCTGCACCCACGCCGGGCACGACGCTCGGTATTCGCACCAGTCGCACAGGCGGCAGACCTTGGTCGGGAACTCGTCGGCACTCTCGATCCTCAGGACCGCGGCCAGAGTCTCGGCTCGCAAGGCCTCGAGCTGCTCCGGCGTGCGGCGGGATGAGACCTCGGCGTCGAAGGCGAGGTAGTGCCACACCAGCGTGATGTCCCGGGCGTCGGGATACGCCTCCTGCACGGCGATCTGGTAGAGAGCGAGCTGGCGATCGGCATCCGCCTGCTGCTGCGTCGCAAGGGTGTTGCCGGTCTTGTAGTCATGGATCTCCCACACGCCGTCGGCCACCTTGACCAGCCGGTCCAGGTACCCCATGAGCATGTGGTCGCCGGTGTCGTCCAACGCCAGCTCGATGCGCATCTCCAGACCGATCGTGCGGCCCCGATCGAACGGAGCGTGGCGACGGTGGTAGTCCCGAAGCGAACGCTCGCCGACGGCGCGGTAGTCCTCCGGCGCGCGTTCCGCCCGCACGACCACGATGTCCTCGGACCACTCGGAGTCCCACTGTTCGTGATACATGGCGACCAACGCTGCCTCGTCCGGGACATGGCCGACGCCGGCCTCGCGATACAGCCACTCAAGTGCTTCATGGGCGCGGCTCCCCATGAAGGCCTCGACGGTGGTGGGCCCCTTGGGCGGTCTCGTGATATAGGCACACTCGTACTTCTTCGGACACGTTTCGAAGGCCGAGATGCGCGAGTGCGAGAAGACTGCTGACATGGTTCCTCCTTGATGTCTCTCCGTGCATCGTAGCGCCGGGGTCTGACATCGGCGGGGAGCGGAGCGGAGCCGCGACCGGAGCTGTGGAGCGACGTGAAGGCCTCTCAGCCCTGCTGCGACGCCGACCAGGCCCTGAGCCGCTCAACGCCCTCGTGGAGCCTCTCGAGCGACGTCGCGTAACTGAACCTCAGGAAGCCCTCGCCTCCGGGACCGAAATCGATGCCGGGCGCACAGGCCACACCCGCCTCCTCCAGCAGTCGGCCCGACAGCGCGAGCGAATCGCTCCCCCATGCACGGGCGTCGGCGAACACATAGAACGCCCCGGTCGGCTCCACGTCGATGCGCAGACCGAGCTCGCGCAGAGCGGGTATCAGGTACCGACGACGCTCATCGTACCTGCGGCGCATCGTCTCCACGTCTTCGCCGGCCTGCGTCAGTGCTACGACGCCCGCCGCCTGCACGAACTGGTTCGCGCATAGGAAGAAGTTCTGCTGGATGATCTCCGCCGGCCGCACGAAGTCCTTCGGCGCGATCAAGTAGCCCAGGCGCCAACCCGTCATGGCGTAGACCTTCGAGAACCCGTTCAGGACGAAGGCGCGTGATGTGTACTCCAGGATCGAGTGGTCGCGCTCGTCGCTGAAGTTGAGTCCGTGGTAGATCTCGTCGGAGGCGATCCAGATGCCGGTCTCCTCGGCGATCGACGCCAGTTCCACGAGGTCCTTCTCGCCAAGCACGGTCCCCATCGGATTGGCCGGCGAGTTGACCATGATGGCCCGCGTGCGCGGCGTGACCGCGGCCCGGACCTCTCCGGGGCGGAAACGGAAGCCCTCCTCGGCGCGAACGCGCACGGGGACGGGTGTCCCGCCCAGGAACGTGATGTAGTTGGGATACGCCGGATAGCACGGGTCGGGGATGATGACCTCGTCTCCCGGATCGAGGAGCGATCCGAACAGGAGCAGCATCGCCGGAGACGTTCCTTGGGTGACCACGATGTCGCAGGGCTCGACGCTCACGCCGTACTTGGCCCGGTAGTGGTCCGACACTGCCTGGCGGAGGTCGAGACGGCCCAGCGACATCGAGTAGCCTGTCTCCCCCGCGTCCATCGACGCCTCGGCAGCGCGCTTGATCACCTCGGGCGTGCTGAAGTCGGGATCGCCGATCTCCAAGTGCACGATATCGCGGCCCTGGGCCTCGAGGGCCTTCGCGCGGGCCTGCACGTCCATGACTACGAACGGGCGCAGGCGGCCCACGCGGTCGGAGACTCGGTCGGTCATCTCATCGCTCCATTCGAGGAAGGTCGGTCGTCGGTCCCGACCGGATAGGCGTCGTCGAGCCATCTCGAGAAGACGGCGAGGCCCTCGGCGAAGGCCGATCGGCCGAAGCCGAGTCTCACGTGCGAGTCGCCATGGTCGAAGACGGTCGAGGGCAGCAGCATGACGCCCGCCTCGACCGCGAGGTGCTCGCACATCGCGGTGGCGCCTCCCTCGATGTCGACTCGCAACAGGCCGACGCTGCCGGCGACAGGCGAGATCCAGCGCAGGATGTCGGCGCGACGTGCCGCCAGCTCCTCGATCGCCGCAAGGTTGCGGGCGATGATCGCCAGGTTGCGGGCGGCGATCGCATCCCGGTTGCGCAGGCCGATGAGCGCGAGCACCTCCGACGGCGCCGCGGCACAGATCGTCGTGTAGTCCTTGAGTTCCGCGACGCGCGCCATGAGCGTCGGGTCGCGCACGGCCAGCCAGCCCACGCGCGCTCCGGGCATCGAGAACGCCTTCGACATACCGGACAGGCTCACGGCCCGGTCGTACAGGTCGACGGCGGCGGGCAGCCGCCGGGACGGGTCGCGCTCCAGATATCGGTACATCTCGTCGCTGAACAACCACGCCCCGACCTCACTCGCCACGTCCACGATCTCGGCGAACTCATCGCGGGAAGGCAGGAAGCCCGTGGGATTGTGAGGAGAGTTGAGGACAACGAGCCTGGTCGTCGGGCGGATCATGCGGCGCAGGTCCGCCACATGGAAACGCCAGCCGGAGGCCTCGTGAGGCTCCCATCGGCTCACCTCGCAACCCACCGCTTCGGCCACCGAGTAGAGCGACTGGTAGGCGGGGAAGCCCGTCACGACATGGTCTCCGGGCCCGAGGATCGCATGCATCGCCAGAAAGATGCCCTCCTCGGGCACGACCTCGATGACGTGCTCGGCCGCGACCGTGTCGTACATGCCTGCGATCTCCTCCCGAAGGAGGCTCAGGCCGGGACTCTCCGTATAGCCGAGCGTGAGCGCGTCCCACATGGCCCGGCACTCGGGGTCCGCCATCGCGAGGGTCTCCGAGAGTGTCAGCGCCTCGCAGTCGGAGCTCGACAGCAGGTACGGCAGGTCGAACTCGAATCTGGCGAAGTACCGCTCGATCGCGAATGGTGCGAGCCGCATGCGAGTCACACCCTCGCCCGATACGCGGCCTGGACGGAAACCGCCAGTACCTCGGCGCGGCGCAGGTCGCGGTAACCGACGTCAGGTGTCGCGATGATCTCGTGCGGCGGCTCGGGATCGAACGACAGCCCCAGCTCCGGCGCGCGCATCCACAGGTCGGTGCCGGGGAGCACGTGCAGGGTCGAGGACTGCACGATCCCCGGATCGAGCCCGATCGCGAAGCGCAACCCGGCCAGGAAGGAGTGTGCGTCGTCTCCCGGGAGTCCGACGATCAGGTCGCACTCCACGGAGATCCCCGCGCGACGACAGGCGGCCACGCCGTCCGCGAACCTCTCGGCGTCGAACGTGCGGCGGCATGCGGACAAGGCGGCCTCGCCGGTCGTCTGCGGGCCGGTCTCGACGGAGGCCACGCCGGCGCGCTTGAGCTCGCGGGCCGCGGCCTCGTCGATCCGCTCGATGTCGACCTCGATGGTGTGCAGGCGCACGCCTGAGGCCGCGTATGGCTCGAGCGTGTCCGCCAGCCACGTCAGCCGCTCGCCCGTCAGGTTGAAGACCGGGTCGATGAAGCTGAACGTACGGATCTGCGGAGCGCCGGCCACAGCGGCTATCTCGGCCGCGATACGCTCATGCGAGAACGAGCGGATGCGTCCGTAGCCCTTCCCCTCGAAGCAGTAGCCGCAACGATGCGGACAGCCGCGGTACGTCTCCAGGTAGGCGCCGCCCTCGATGGGCGACATCACGCCGGTGAGGTAGGGCGAAGGGACCACGTCGAGGTTCTCGATGAGTGCGCGGTCGGGCGCCGAGACGATCTCGTCGAGCTTGCGGGTGGTCACGCCATCGACCCGCCACGCTTTTCCTCCGCTGGCGAAGGCGTGCAGCAGTTCAGCGAACGTCCGCTCGCCTTCGCCTCGCACAACAGCGTGTACAGCGGGTCGCTCGCGAAGCACGTCTTCGGCGATCGGTCCGACCTCCGGCCCACCGAGCACGATGACCGTCTCGGGCCGGACCTCCGCGACTATGCGGCAGACCTCGTAGACCGCGCGCGCATTCCAGCAGGTGACGGAGATGCCCAGAACGTCCGGCTCCATGCCCAGGACGCGCCACGCCACCCACCACGGGTCCAAGTCGACCGTGAGGTCGAGAGTGGTGAATGCGGCCTTGCCTTTGAGCCGATCATCAGCCTGTGCGTACGCGCGCAGATAGCCGAGCGCGAGCGACTGGTAGCCGGAAGAGTTCAGGGCGAGGAGGGCGACGTGCAGTGGGCGCGTGCGGTCGGTCATCGGGCACCTCCCCTGGAACGCGACACCGCTTGCGCAAGGCGCTCCGCGCCCGCAGGGGGCGCGAAGGCCGACATGGTCTCGGCGGAGGCACCTTCGGGACCGCCGGAACACACCCGATCGAGAGGACACGCGTGGCACACGGCCGCGGGCTTGGCGCCCCCGGTCGCGCGCACGGTCGACGCCAGGTGCAGGTCGTACGCCGGCAGCACGCAGAAGGGCACGCCTTCGACCTCGACCCACACGCCGTTGACGACGCCGGTGTCGCACGCGGCGGTGATCCATGGGGCCGCCGCCTCGAGGTCGATGCCGCCGTCCTCGAGCCGGAGCAGCACCGAGGCCGCCCCGGCCTGTACCGCCGCTCCGACCGCCGCCGGCAGGTCCGCCACGTTGTGTCGGCACACCGGCACGAGCACCGTGACGATGGCCGCGACACCTGCTGTGCGGATGGCATCGTCAAGAGCGGCCATCCCGGTGGTGGCCGCGTCGAACGCCCCGGGGCCGCCGGCCAAAGCGTCGTGCACCCCCTCCGTCCCGCCGAGAAGCGTCACTTGCACGTGCCTCACACCGGCCCCCAACGCGCCCTCGGCGTTGCCGGGCCGCGCGAAGGCGCCCCCGTCGACCTCCAGCCGCAAGCGGTGGACGCCGGCATCTATCGCTCCCGCGACCATCCCCGGCAGTTCGGGGTGCGCGAAGGGCTCCGGGCCCGTCAGCGTCACGTTGGGCCCGGGACCGCCATGCCACGTGTCGACGACGGCCTGCACCGCAGCCAGCACCTGGGCGGCGGGATGGTAGACCGGGGACTCGTTGTCGGGATGGCAGCGCGTGCAGCGGATGCCGTGACCTGAGCCGATAGCTACTCGTTCGAAGACGAGCACAGGACCTCCTCGAATATCTTCACGGTGCACTCGATCATGCGCTCTTCGGTGAACTCGGCCACGGCCCGTCGGCGCCCCGCGGCACCGAAGCGAGCGCGCAGGTCGGCGTCATCGGCCAGTCGCAGCATGGCAGCGGCCAAGTCTGCTGCATCCCCCGATTCGACGAGCAGCCCCGTCCGGCCGTCAGCGACCACTTCCGGTGTCCCGCCCGCCCGCGTGGATGCGACGGGCAGCCCGGCGGCCATCGCCTCGATGGTGGCGAGCGGCAATCCCTCCGACAACGCGGAAGACACGTAGACGTCCACAGCCGCGAGCAGCCCGGGGACGTCGCGTTCGAAGCCAGGGAACGAGATGCGGTCCCCGAAGCCCGTCGCCTTCGCGGCGGACCTCGCCTCCTCGAGCAGCGGACCGTCGCCCGCCAGAAGGTAAAGAGCCTCCGGATGGGCTCCCAGGACGATGGGCGCCGTAGCCACGAGCACGTCCATCGCCTTCTGTGGCGCGAAGCGGGCCGCAAGGCCGAAGACCAGTGCCCGCGGCGGCAGTCCGTACCTGTCGCGCGCAGCCTTGCGGTCGCCCACCGCGAGGAAGGGGGCCAGATCCAGCCCGTTGTGCACCGTGGTGATCATCGCCGCGTCGATGCCGTACTCGGTGATCAGCTCATCTCGTAGGGAGTCCGAGACGGTGATAAGCCTCGCCGTGCGTCCGCCGCGGGCGAGCCATCTTTCGACGGTGATGTAGCGCCACTTCGTGAACGCCGAGACATCGCGGTACAGGACGTGGTTGTGAACGGTCACGATCGCCGGAATGCCGCCCGCCCGCCGCGCCGCCAGCCGCGCGACGAGCCCTGCCTTGAACCCGTGCGCGTGGACGGCGTCGAAGCCGCCTCCGCGCATGATGCGGGAGAGCGCAAGGACACATGCGGTGTCCTTCACCGCGTGGAGCGGCCCCACGAGCTCGATCGGCACGACGGCGAATCCGTCAGCGACCGCAGCCTCCGCGACGTCGGACGGAGACGGACATGCGACCTCGACCGTCCAGCCGGCCGCGCGCAGCCCCCGCGCGACCTGCAGCATCTGCCCCTTCATCCCGCCGATGGCCGGCCTGATGACTTCGAGGACCCTGCGTCCTGCCGCTTGTGCGCGATCGACCACGTGCCACCCTCCGATGGACCAGTGCGTCTCAGGACAGATGCGGCTCCAAGCGTAGCAGAACGAGCCCAGCCTTCCGGCACCTCAGGTCTTGCGGGATCGCACGAGCACCGCGAACCCGAGGAGCACCGCCAGCAGCAGCAGCGCCAAGCCCCACACGGCAGGGGCACGC
The DNA here is from genome assembly GCA_025361885.1 of Coriobacteriia bacterium. Classification (GTDB taxonomy): domain Bacteria; phylum Actinomycetota; class Coriobacteriia; order Anaerosomatales; family PALSA-660; genus JANYJF01. Next base: position 9,742 of record JANYJF010000034.1, on the reverse strand, counting down.
GGCCCGCTCATCCCTGTGACGGGAGCGTCGACCGATCCGCTGGCCTCGGTCGCCTCGACCACCTGGACCCCCGCCTGCCGCCCGATGTCGTCGATGATCGCGGCCACACCGTTGGCCGCACTCGACAGGGACTCGGCGGTGATGACCCGTACCCTCGCGTCGTAGCCGTTGGCGCTGTAGTCAGCCACCAGCTCCGCGTACGAGACGTGGGCGCCCGCCGCTGCCACTATGGCGCGCGCGGACTCGTCCGAGGTCGGGGTCTCCCGAGTCGGCACGACCCAGGCGCCGTTCTGCCCCGGCAGCGAAGTGTCTCGCTGCACGCGGGTCTCGTACTTGGAGTGGATCCGCTGTTCGGCGGCGACCTGGTCGGTGTGCAGCGGGTTGCAGATATCGCCGTAGTAGTGCGCCAGCAGTCCCAACGTCACACTGGCGCCTTCCCGGTCTCCACCGCGCAGCTGCGCGACGGTGCGGTCGAACAGCGCCTGGACCCGCCCGGGCGCCGACCCGTACACATGACCCGTCGTCTGATAGACGTGGTTCACGAAGTCATGGAGTTGCGTGTCGGGGTCGTCGGTGGCGGCCAAGGCCGTCCCCCGCTCGACCCAAGCGCCGCCGCCGCGGGTCCGCGCGATCGTCATGGCCTCGTCGAGGATCCAGTCGTGGGTCCCGTAGCCGTTGCCGTGGTCGGGGCCGTTGGCCCACGCCGATGCGCTCTCCGGGAGCGCGGACCCGATCACGGTCGAGAGCAGCAGCACAGTGATGAAGGCGACCGCGGCGATCCTCCGGACGGCGCCGGCGCCGACATCGAGCCTGACCGTCACCCGCCTATACACCCGCATCCCGCAAGTCCACCTCATCCGCAATCGCCATGTCTTCGCCGGTGATGCTACACCTCGCATCGGACACGGGACGCAGGGACCACCCCGGTGCGCGAAGCGGGCCCCGTCCGTTCCCGGACGGGGCCCGCGCTCTTCGTTTCGTTGGTGCGCGAGGGGGGATTTGAACCCCCACGGGCTTGCGCCCACAAGCACCTCAAGCTTGCGTGTCTGCCATTCCACCACTCGCGCACTCCGCCGCCCCGAGGGACAGCGAGGGGAAGTATACCAGCACGCCAGCGGCGTGCAAACACGGCGATGCTACGCCCGGATGCCGACCGTCTCGTCGGGTGAGCAGACCGCCGGACGCATCGCCTCGACCGGGATCGGGTGCGCCTTCGCGAAGTGGCACGCCGCCCGGTGGCCCGGTGCGACCTCCCGCAGTTCGGGCTCGCTCTCGGAGCAGATCGGGAACTGCGCGATCGGACAACGTGTGTGGAACCGGCAGCCCGTAGGCGGGTTGATCGGCGAGGGAACGTCGCCCTGCAGGATGATGCGCTCGCGGCACCGCATCTTCTCAGGATCGGGCACCGGCACCGCCGAGAGCAGCGACTGCGTGTACGGGTGGTTCGGCTGGTCGTAGAGCGCGACCCAGTCTGAGATCTCGACGATCTTGCCGAGGTACATGACGGCCACGTGGTCGGAGATGTGCCGCACGACGGACAGGTCGTGCGCGATGAACAGGTACGTCAGCCCAAGGCGCTTCTGCAGGTCCTCGAGCAGATTGATGACCTGCGCCTGGATCGAGACATCGAGTGCCGACACCGGCTCGTCACACACGATGAGCTTCGGCTCGAGCGCAAGAGCACGCGCGACGCCGATGCGCTGTCTCTGGCCGCCGGAGAACTCGTGCGGGTACCGGTTGATGTGCTCTGGATTGAGCCCGACCAGGTCCAGCAGGTCGCGGGCCTTGGTCTTCTGCACCGCTGCTGTGCCGATGCGGTGTATCTGCAACGGCTCCATGATTATCTCGCCGATGGTCATGCGCGGGTTCAGGCTCGCATAGGGGTCCTGGAAGATGATCTGGACGTCGCGCCTGAACGCCTTGAGCGCCGCGCCGCGCAACGCGCGCACATCCGTTCCGTCGAAGGTGATGGAGCCGGCCGTCGGCTCTGTCAGCCGCATGATGCAGCGGCCGGTCGTCGACTTACCGCATCCGGACTCGCCCACGACTCCGAGTGTCTCGCCCTTCGACACCGAGAACGACACGTTCTCGACGGCCGACACGTGGCCCGCGAAGCGGCCCAGGAGCAGGCCCTTCTCGACCGGAAAGTGCTTGACCAGACCCTCCACCTTGAGAAGTTCGCTCATCACGCACCCACTCCCGCGCACTCGATGACTCCGCGCTCGAAGCCGGGGTCCCCGGCGTAGTGGCACGCAGCGAAGTGCTCGCCGCCGATGTCACGCAGCGCGGGCACTTCGCTGCGGCACTTCGAGGTCGCGTATGGACACCGGGGGTGGAACGCGCATCCGGAGGGTACGTTGATGAGGCTGGGGGGCTGACCCTGGATCGGGCACAGCGCCGTCTTCTCGTTCACGTCGTGGCGCGGAAGGCTGTCCAGCAAGCCCCACGTGTACGGGTGGAGCGGGCGGTAGTAGACGTCGTCTTTCACGCCATACTCGACCGGCTTGCCCGCGTACATGACCAGCACCTTGTCGGCGATGTCGGCGACGACGCCCAGATCATGTGTGATCATGATGATCGCCGAGCCCGTGCGCTTCTGCAGCTCGGTCATAAGCTCGATGATCTGCGCCTGGATGGTGACGTCGAGCGCGGTGGTCGGCTCGTCAGCTATCAGGATGTCGGGATCGCACGCGAGCGCCATCGCGATCATGGCGCGCTGCCGCATGCCGCCGGAGAACTGGTGCGGGTAGTCCTTCGTCCGCTCGTCCGAGTGCGGGATGCCGACGAGCGTCAGCAGCTCCACGGCACGGGCGGCCGCGGCCTTGCGGTCCATGCCCTTGTGCAGCCGCAGCGACTCCCCGATCTGCTGTCCGATCCTGTAGACCGGGTTGAGTGAGGTCATGGGGTCTTGGAAGATCATCGCGATGCGGTTGCCTCGCAGCTTCCGGACCTGGTCCTCGCTCATCTCGAGCATGTCGGCGCCTTTGAACAGCACGCGGCCCGACTCCACCTTGCCCGGGGGCATCGGGATGAGCTGCATGATGGTCATGGCGGTGACCGACTTGCCTGAGCCCGACTCTCCCACCACGCCGAGCGTCTGGCCGCGATCCAGTGTGAAGCTGACCCCGTCGACGGCCTTCACGATCCCGTCGCGGGTGTGGAAGTACATGCGGAGATCGTCTACCTCAAGGAGCATCGTCATCGCGCTAGTCCTTCATCTTCACGTCGAGCGCATCGCGGAGCCCGTCACCGAGCAGCACGAACGCGAGTACGGTCGTCAGGATGGCCAGACCTGGCCAGATCATCATCCAAGGAGCGGTCTCCATGAAGTTCTGCGCGTCGTTGAGCATCAGCCCCCACGCGGGCGTCGGCGGCTGCACGCCCATTCCGAGGAAGCTCAGGGCCGCCTCGGTCAGGATCGCCCCGCCGATCGACATGGTGGAGTAGACGATGATCGGAGCGACCGCGTTGGGCATGATGTGCCTCGCCATGATGCGGAGGTCGCTGGCGCCCAAGGCTCGCGCGGCGTCAACGTAGTCGTTCTCCTTCACCGACAGGATCGAACTTCGGAACACACGGGCGATGGACGCCCAGCCCAGGATCCCGATGGCGATGAACACATTGATGAAGCCCTTGCCGAGCACTGCGATCAGTGCGACGACGAACAGTATGTAGGGGAAGGCGAAGAAGACGTCCGCCAATCGCATTATCCCGGCGTCGATCAGACCACCGTAGTAGCCGGACAGGGCGCCCATGATCAGCCCGATGACGATCGAGATGGCTGTGGCCAGGATGCCAACGGCGAGCGAGATGCGCGCCCCGTAGATGACGCGGGCGAAGATGTCGCGGCCCAGGTCGTCCGTGCCGAAGGGATGCCCCATCGAAGGCGGGATCAGGCGCTGCTTGACGATGGTCGTGGTGTCGATCTTGGTGGGACTGCCGAAGGTCTGCGGCACCCACAGGTCCGCAGAGACGGCCAGCATCACCATCAACAGCAGCCACACGACAGCCGCCACCGCGAGCTTGTTCTTGAGCATGCGCCGCAGCGCGTCGCCCCACAGAGTGCGGCTGTCACCAGCGTGAAGCTCGAACTCCTCGGAAGGCGGGAACGGCTGCCCGGTCTCGCGGATCGCGTCCAGGGTCTCCTGGCGGTCCCGCGCCTCATGTGGAATGTGATCGTGATCTGACATCGTGCCTCCGCGTACGTGCGAGAGATGAGACGGGGATTACTCGGCGGCGCCGCCATACCGGATGCGCGGGTCGAGGAATGCGTAGCTGACATCGACTATCAGGTTGATGACCATGACCACGACCACCACCAGGACGACTCCGCCCATGACGACGGGCCAGTCGCGCCGGCCGATCGCGAGGTAGATCTCGAGGCCGATGCCCGGGTAGTTGTACACGGTCTCGGTGAGTATCGCGCCGGACAGCATCGCCCCGAGATCGAGACCGATGAATGTCACAACGGGGATGAGCGCATTCTTGAGTGCGTGCCGCCAGATCACGGCCTGGCTGGTGAGGCCCTTCGCGCGTGCTGTGCGGATGTAATCGGCGCCCATGATCTCGAGCAGCTGACTGCGCATGATGCGCGCCGCGTACGCCGTCGAGACCGACGCCAATGTGATGGCGGGCAGGACCAGGTAGACCCAGTCGGGGAAATCCGTACTCAGCCCTCCTGCTCCCGAGATGGGCATGTAGATCTGCCCGCCCGACCACTGTTTGAGCAGGATGCCGAAGAACACCTGCAGCAGCATGCCGAGCCAGAACACTGGTACGGAAACGAGAACGGATGTCGAGAGCGTCACGAGAACGTCGAGGAACGAGTACCGCTTGACTGCAGAGATGATGCCGGCGGCGATGCCAACGATGATCTCGATGATGATGGCGGCGAAGGCGAGCTTGACCGTGTACGGGTACTTCTCGCCGAGCATGTCCCTCACGGCGCGACCCCGCTGGTAGGACGTGCCCAGATCGCCGTGGAGAAGCTTGTTGACGTAGATGACGTACTGGACGGGGATGGGCTTGTCCAGGTTGTTGGCCTTCATGATCTGCAGCCGCAGTGCCGGCGACATGGCCCGCTCGCCCGTGATCATCTTGACCGGGTCTCCGGGAATGACCGCTTGCAGGAGGAACAGCACGAGAGTCACACCGATGAAGACAGGGATCACCTGGAGGACTCGGCGTGCGATGTACTTGAGCATGGCTGACCTTGGCCTGTCGTGAGAGATCCGATGGGTGGGACACGCGTGAGGCGGGGCGCCCGGGTTCGGGCGCCCCGCCACGTTACTCGCTAGTTGCTCCCTGCCGCAAGACTACTTCTTGGCGGCCGGAGCGACGATCCAGCACTTGTCGAACGCGCCCAGACCCATCGGGCTGTAGATCAGGTTGTGCACGCGCGAGGAACCTACGTGACGGTGAGCGTAGAAGGTCAGCGGTGCGACCGGGGTCTGCTCGCCGATCTTCTTCTCCATGTCCTGGTAGGCCGCGATGCGCTTGGCACCATCGGTGATCTTTCGAGCGTCCGTGATGGCGGAGTCGACAGATGCGTCGACGAACTTCGACTTGTTGTCGCCCGACTTCGACTGGAAGATCGGGTTGATGAAGTTGTCGAAGATCGGGTAGTCGGCGATCCAGCCGAGGCGGCCGATCTGATACGTGCCGGCGTCGAGCTGCTTGAGGTACTGCGCCCACTCGGCACCGTCGGGCTTGGTCTTGATGCCGATCTTGGCGAGGTCGGAGCCGACGAGCTCCATGACCTTCTCGTGGCCCTGGCCGGTGTTGAAGGACAGGGAGAACTCGGGGATGCCCGCGCCACCGGGATAGCCGGCGTCGGCCAGCATCTTCTTGGCGCCCTGGAGATCGTACTTGGTGGCGGCCCAGGCGTTCGGCTGGAAGCCGACGATGCCCGGCGGGACGATGCCCGTGGCCGGCTTGCGGGTGCCTTCGTACAGTGTGTCGCACAGCGCCTGGCGGTTGATGGCCATGGAGATGGCGGCGCGCACCTTGGGGTTCTTGAGGATCGGGTCGGTGTTGTTCATGAGCATGTAGTAGACAGCAGTCTCAGCACCCAGAAGGACCTGGGTCTTGGGGTTGACGGTGTAGCCGTCGGCGGAGACGCCGTACTTGGTCTTGCTCGCGCCGATCTTGCCGGTGGGGATCGAGGTGAAGTCGATGTTGCCGGCTTCGAACTCGCGGAATGCGGTGTCCTCGTCCTTGAAGATCTTGAAATCGATACCGTCGAGATTCGCCTTCGTGCCGTAGTAGCCATCGAAGCGGACGACCTTGATGTACTGGTCGTGCTTCCACGTACCCGACATCTTGAAGGGACCGTTGCCGACGGGAGCCTCGGCGAACGCCTTCGGGTCCTTCTCGACCGCGGCCTTCGGCACCGGCGCGAGGGCCGGGTGGGCCACGACGTACTCGAAGTCGGCGAAGGACTCGGTCAGCGTGACCTCGAGCGTGAGGTCGTCGATGACCTTGACGCCGGTGAGATCGGTGGCCTTGCCGTCAGCCATCTCCTGGAAGCCCTTGACAGGGGACAAGTGGTAGCTGATGACCGACGGGTTCTTCGGGTCGGTGGCGGGGTTCGCGATGCGCTCCCAGGCGTACTTGAAGTCCTTGGCGCCGACGGGGGTGCCGTCGTGGAACTTCGCGCCCTTGCGCAACTTGAACGTCCACACGGTGCCATCGCTATTGGCCTTCCACGACTCGGCCGCGGCGGGCTCGAGCTTGGAGGTCAGGGGGTTGATGGCGGTGAGGCTGTCGAACAAGGACTGCTCGACATTGGTGCCTTCGGATTCCTGCGTGTTGTACGGATCGATGTACGCAGGCTCGTTGACATAGTACGAGAGCGTACCGCCCTTGACGGGCGTGTCGCTGGCGGAAGCGGTACCGCCGCGCTTGGGCGTGCAACCCGCAGCTCCGAACGCAAGAGCGACGAGCGAGAGCGCTAGCGCCGCAGCGAGAATGGTGCGAGTGCGCTTGCTCAAGATGGTGCCTCCCCTCTTAGGGACACAGGACATTCGAATGATCAACGCAGCATCTGGGTCGTTTGCGACATCCCTCCTTGGAGCGCGGATGCGCCGCCCGGCGCCGCTCCCCGGCGCGCGTGGTGGCCGATCCATGACTCTCAGGAGAGTTTCACGCTACCGGATTGTTAATGCAAGCACGCAGCGGCTCCATGCGCCGCCACAGCCGCTCCCGATAGCCGACGACGCCCGTCTCGATCGAGACGGGCGTCGAGCTCGATACGGATGTGAGTGAGCCGGATCTAGCCGAGCGGGCGCCACGCCACCATCAGGAGCAAAGAGCTGACAGCCCACGCGATCGCAAGTCCGACGGTTATGCGGTCCAGGTTCTTCTCGATGACCGCGGTGCCCGACGCCGCGGAAGAGACGCCTCCGAGCATCGACGACAGCCCCGTGCCCTTGCCGGAGTGCAGGAGCACGAAGACGACCAGACCGACCGAGGTGACGACCTGCAGCACCATGAGGATATATACCAGCGGATTGGCGGCGGCCACCGACGAGGTCGCGGCACCGCCCGCGGTCGTGGTCGCGAGTGTTGCGGATGTTGCTGCGAAGACGATCACGAGCATCTCCTAGTGTTCATAGGCGTCGCGGTCCCGCGGCGCCCGACGTGTGGCTTCGAAGTATGAGCATCGGTCAGTATACGCACACCGGGGGAACGGCTCAAGGACCACGCATCGGCGTATGCCGTTCCAGACGGGCTACCGCTCCAAGAGAGACGTCCCCGTCCACTCCGGAGGCTGCGCCATTCCCATGAGATCGAGCAGGGTGGGGGCGACGTCCGCAAGCCGTCCGCCACAGCGGACGCCCGCTATACCGTCCCCCACCACGATCATGGGGACGTCGGCGGTAGTGTGCGCCGTGTAGGGCGAGCCGTCCTCGGCGAGCATGCGGTCGGCGTTGCCGTGGTCCGCGGTCACGATCGCCTGACCACCGGCCGCCAGGATCGCCGCGATGACTCTGCCCACGCCGTCGTCGACGGCTTCGACCGCGCGGACCGTCGCCCCGATGAAGCCCGTGTGCCCGACCATGTCACAGTTCGCGTAGTTGACGATATAGACGTCCGCCCACCGGTCCGCGATGGCCGCGACCAGAGCTTCGGTGACGCCCGGCTCGCTCATCTCCGGCTGCAGGTCGTACGTCGGGATCTTGGGGCTGGGGATGAGCACGCGCTCCTCACCCGGCTTTGGAGGCTCGCTCCCCCCGTTGAGGAAGAACGTGACATGCGCGTACTTCTCGGTCTCGGCGATGTGCAGTTGGCGCAGCCCCGCACCCGCGATGACGTCGGCCAGCGTGCAGCACGGGAGGTCCTTCGGATAGGCCACAGGCGCCGGGATCGTGGGGTCGTAGCCGGTGAGGCACACGAACCGCAGCGCCGGGGTGACTGGACGCGCGAAGTGGTCGAACGCCGGGTCGACCAGCGCGCGAGTGATCTCGCGCGCACGGTCGGGGCGGAAGTTGAAGAAGATGACGGCGTCCCCGTCGCTCATGCGCCCGTCGACGCCTGCCACCTTCAGCGGCTCGACGAACTCGTCGGTGACACCCTCCGCATAGCTGCGCGCGACGGCCTCGGAGCCGCCGTCGACCTCCTTGGCGTCGCCCAAGACGAGCGCCCGCCATGCGCGCTCGACGCGCTCCCACCGGTTGTCGCGGTCCATGGCCCAGTAACGTCCCATGACCGTCGCGACCTCACCGACGCCGATCTCGGCGGTCTTCGTCTCGACCTGCGCCACGAAGCCCTCCCCGCTCGATGGCGAGACGTCGCGGCCGTCGAGGAAACAATGGACGAACACGTCGCTGGCGCCGCGGCGCATCGCGAGTTCGAGCAGCGCGAAGAGGTGCGATATGTGACTGTGGACGCCGCCGTCGGACACGAGACCCATGAGGTGCACCGCCCGGCCGTCGGCCACAGCGGCGTCGATGGCCCCGACCAGCACCTCGTTGTCGAAGAACGAGCCGTCCGAGATCGCCAAGTCGATGCGGGTCAGCTCCTGGTGGACCACCCGGCCGGCTCCGATGTTGAGGTGCCCGACCTCCGAGTTGCCCATCTGGCCGACCGGCAGGCCGACAGCCAGCCCGGAGCACGCCAGCGGCGCCCATGGCTCGCCGACGAACAGCGCGTCAAGGTTCGGCGTGCGCGCAAGCGAGATGGCGTTGCCCGGTCCGGCGGGCGCGAGCCCGTAGCCGTCCATGATGATGAGCGCTATCGGCGTGCGGAGCATCGTGGCCGGCCCTACAGCGCCGCGTGCACGATGCCGGAGAAGGACTCCGCCACCAGCGCCGCGCCGCCCACGAGGGCGCCATCGATGTCCGGTTCGTTGAAGAACATGGCGGCGTTCTCGGGTTTGACCGAGCCGCCATACAGCACGCGCATCGACATTGCGGCCGGAGGGCCGTACAGCGCCCCGACGGTGGCGCGGATCATTCGGGCGACGTCGTTGGCTTTCTCCGGGATAGCGGTGCGACCTGTTCCGATGGCCCAGATGGGCTCGTAGGCGACCACGATCTTCGCGGCCTGCTCCGCGTCGAGCCCCTTGAGGCCCTCCTGGACCTGCCTGCGCACATACGAGGTCGTCTCGCCCGCCTCGTGCGTCTCGAGGCTCTCGCCACAGCACATGATCGGCGTCATGCCGGCGCCGAACACAGCGTGCACCTTCTTGTTGACGGTCTCGTCGGTCTCGCCGAAGTACTGCCTGCGCTCGGAGTGCCCT
>JANYJF010000028.1 GCA_025361885.1 Coriobacteriia bacterium | reverse complement strand
CTTGGCGCGCGGGACACCGGTCATCGCTACCACCGCCTCGTAGAACGCGGCGAGCGACAGGTCCTCGGTCAGGACGGTCGCGTCGTGCGACGGCAGGCCGTAGGCGTCCATGAAGCGACGCTTGCGGGCGTCGGGGAGTTCGGGGAGCGTGGTGCGCAGGCCCTCGATCCACGCGGGCTCGAAGCTGAACGGCACCATGTCCGGCTCCGCGAAGTAGCGGTAGTCGTGGGCGTACTCCTTGGAGCGGAGCGAGCTCGTGCGCTTGGCGCCGACGTCCCAGTGACGCGTCTCCTGCTCGACCGTGCCGCCGGACTCGATGAGGTCGGCCTGACGGACGATCTCGTGCGCCAGCGCGTCGTGCAGCGCCTTGAACGAGTTCAGGTTCTTGACCTCGCTCTTGACGCCGAACTCGGATTCCGGCGTCGTGCGCTTGCGGATGGACACGTTGGCGTCGACTCGCATGGAGCCCTCCTCCATGCTGCAGTCGGACACGCCGAGCGTCAGGAAGATGAGCCGCAGCTTCTGCGCGAAGCGGCGGGCCTCCTCGGGGGTGCGGATGTCCGGCTCGGACACGAGCTCCATCAGACCGGTGCCCGCGCGGTTGAAGTCGACGAGTGAGTGCGTGGCGCCGGCGATCCGCCCTTCGGAGCCACCGACATGGATCATCTTGCCGGTGTCTTCTTCCAAATGGATGCGCGTGATGCCGATGCGCGTGGCGTAGGCGTCGGCGGTGTCGGCGTGGGCGGTCTCGGCGCCGGCGGTCTCGGCGCCGGCGGCGAGTCCCGCGCGGTCGGCGCGCTGCCTGGCAGCGTCTCCCGTGAGCTCCACCTCGATCCAGCCGTCCTTGCAGAAGGGCAGGTCGTACTGCGAGATCTGGTAGTCCTTCGGCATGTCCGGATAGAAGTAGTTCTTGCGATGGAACTGGCTCCACGGCTCGATGGCGCAGTTGGTGGCGAGGCCGGCGAGGACGGTGGACTCGATGGCCTTCTCGTTGGGGACCGGCAGCGCGCCCGGCATCCCCAGGCACACGGGGCACACCCGGGTGTTGGGCTCGGCGCCGAACGCCACGGGGCACCCGCAGAACATCTTGGTGTTCAGGCTCGTCAGCTCGGTGTGGATCTCAAGGCCGATGACGGCCTCCCAGCGCTCGAGAACTTCGGCGAGACGGTCCTTGGACACTTCGGTTGCCTCCGGGGTGGTCGGGGCGCGGACGGTTCGCGGAGCGACCTGTAAGCGGCCGCAGCGTGCACCGGGACGATTCTACCCGAGTGGACGGCGCAGTGGAGTTCGGGCGATCGACCACGAACGCCGCCGCACCCCGGCCTCGGGGACTCCCTCATCTCAGGCGACCCTTCAGCAGGGAAACGAACCGCGAACGCCCTTGGTCGAGCGCCGCGCGCAACGCGGCGCACCATCCGCATAGGGACGGATGTCCGGCGCTCAGGTCTCCATCGGCCTGGAACCTAGGCAGCGGCGTCGCTTGCGCCCGATCCGCTTCTGACATGTGCGCGTGCAGCCACGACCGCATCTGCTGCGCCGAGGGCTGTGGATGTGGCTGTAGCCGTCGCAGCCCGTTCGTTTCGTACTCATCGCATGACTGGATCAGCCCGCGGATCGCGTCGCACACGGGGTTCTCCAAGTTCGGCTCGAAGAACAGCCCTTCAGCGGCTCGGTAGTCCGTGATGAGTCGAGCTCTCCGCATCGCGTCAAGCTCCCGCCTCACGGACGTTAGACCGCAATGAGTGCGACGACACAGTTCTCGCAGCCAGACCCGGTTGTCGGGCTCGCCGATGATCTCGACGAGCAGTCGTGCCCGTGTCCGCGAGCCGATGAGGTACTCGAGTGTTGGAGTCGTCCGTGACATGGATACGATCGTATCCATGTCTTCCGACCATCGGCCGATCCGAGTCCGACTCGAACCTTACCCGAAGCCCAGAGGTGGGGGTGTATCACTCAAGGATACGATCGTGTCCTTGGGCTGGACGGTACCGGGAGACCTCGAGCGACCGAGCGCCGAGGTCCACGAGCAGGCGCAGTCACACTGCCGCCTCAGTCACACTGCCGCGGTTGTCCGCGCTATCGGCGGTGTCATATCGAACGCGGACTCAGCTTCGAAGGCGGCGGCCGCGCGCAGCAGCGTCGACTCCGCGAAATGCGCGCCCATCAGCTGCAGACCGACCGGCAGCCCGTCGACCAGGCCGCACGGGATCGAGACCGCTGGGATGCCGGCTAGGTTGACCGGGATCGTGTAGACGTCAGAGAGGTACATCGCCACGGGGTCCGTGGCCTTCTCGCCGATCTTGAACGCCGTGGTCGGCGAGGTCGGCGTCAGCAGCACGTCGTAGTCCGCGAACGCCCGCGCGAAATCGCGGATGATCAACGTGCGGACCTTCTGCGCCTGTCCGTAGTACGCATCGTAGTACCCGGCCGACAGGGCGTACGTCCCGAGCATGATCCGGCGGATCGACTCGGGCCCGAAGCCCTCCGCCCGCGAGCGCATGTACAGGTCCATGACGTCCTCGGCATCCGGAACTCGGTAGCCGTACCGGATCCCGTCGAAGCGAGCCAGGTTCGACGACGCCTCCGCGGGCCCGATGATGTAGTACGCAGGCAGGCCATACTGCGTGGCTGGGAGCTGGGCCTCCCCCACCTCGGCGCCGAGCGACGCGAACGTGTCCGCGGCCTTGAGCACCTGCGCGCGCACTGCCGGGTCGCATCCCTCGAGTTCCAGGAGGTCGGTGACCACGCCGACACGCAGGCCGCGGACGCCCTCGCCGAGCGTGGCGGTGAAGTCCTCGGCGGGCCGCTCCACGCTCGTCGCGTCCATCGGGTCCTTGCCGCAGATGACGTTGAGAGCCATCGCGCACTCCTCGACCGTCTTGGAGAACGGCCCGATCTGGTCAAGTGAGGAGGCGAAGGCCACGATCCCGTAGCGCGACACGCGCCCGTACGTGGGCTTCATCGCCACGGTGCCGGTCAGCGCGCCGGGCTGGCGGATGGAGCCGCCGGTGTCGCTGCCGAGCGTCAACACGGCCATGCCCGCGGAGACCGCCGCCGCACTGCCGCCGGACGAGCCGCCGGGAACTCGGTCCAGGTCCCACGGGTTGTGCGTCACCCCGAACGCAGAGTTCTCTGTCGAGGAGCCGAACGCGAACTCGTCCATGTTGCATTTGCCGACAGGCACAGCGCCCGCATCGAGCATGCGGCGCACGGCCGTGCAGTCGTAGACCGACTCGTAGTTCGCGAGGATCTTCGAGCTGCAGGTGGTGCGGGTACCGATCAGGTTCATGTTGTCTTTGAACGCCACAGGCACGCCAGCTAGCGGCGGAAGCTCCTCGCCCGCGGCGACCATCGCGTCGATGCGCGCTGCCGCCGCGTTGGCGAGTTCCGGGGTCAGCTGATTGAACGCGTGCACGCCTCCCTCGACCCTCTCGATGCGGGCGTAGGCGGCCGCGACGGCTTCAGCGGCGGTGATCTCCTTGGCGGCGATCGCGTCGCGGACCTGCGGAGCGGTGAGGGAGCTGAGGTCGAGGGTCATCTTCGCATCCGCCCTATCCGCCGAACTTCGGGATCAGGAACGCGCCGTCCTGCTGCTCGGGCGCGTTGCGCAGCGCGTCGTGCTGCGAAAGACCGGGCCGGATCTCGTCCTCGCGCGCGACGTTCGTGATGGCGACCGCGTGCGAGGTCGGCTCGACGCCTTCCAGATCCAGCGATGAGATCAGCTCGATCTGGGTGAGGATGTCCGACAGCTCGTGCTGCAGCGTCGTGACATGGGCGTCAGTCAGCTTCAGTCTCGCGAGCATCGCGACGTGGCGGACCTGCTCTTCGGAGATTGCCATCTTCTCGTGACGCCTTTCGGGCGAAGTGGGCGGCCGCAGCCGTGCGTGCAGCCGTGCGTGCAGCATATGATACCCGAGCATCCGGACGAGGGCGCGAGGCGCCGCAGCCCCTAGAACCCGCGGGCTGCCACCCAAAACGCCGCGGCCACCAGCACCCCGTTGTACGCGGCGTGCAGCACGACCGCCGGCCACAGCGAGCGGCGCGAAAGCGTGAGCCACCCCAGTGCGACTCCCAGGAACGTCAGCGGCACGAACGACCACAAAGACCCGTGTAGCATCGCGAACACCGGCGCGGATACCAGGATCGCCGCCACACCGCCGAACCGCTCGTCGAGCGCCGTGAGCAGCACCCCGCGGAACAGCAGCTCCTCCACGAACGGCCCGACGATCACCACCATCACGACGGTCAGGAACACGCCGATCGCATCGGAGCCGAACAGCACGGTGAGACTCGGCGAGTCGGCGACGAGCGGCTTCCAACCCAGCTGCAGCGCGATCGCGCGGTACAGCACAGAGAACGACCACACCGACAGCAGCGCTGCCAGCGTCATCAGCGTGCTGGACACCAGCTTGGGCCGTCGCAATCCGAACGCCGCGAGGAAGCCCCCGCCCCGCCGGTGAGCCAGGAACGACAGCACGGCCAGCTGCACCGCGTAGTAGACGAACAGTGCCCCGGCACGCACCAGCATCCTCGAGCCGGTGTCCATCGCACGGACGTCGCGCGTGCCGAGGAGAGCCTGCAGCGCGATGAACAGCACGAGTCCCACCGCCACGACCGCGACCGCTTCGCCCGGACTCCAGGCAGCGCCTATGGGTCCGTCGGCTGGCACGGGTGCGGTCTTGGTTCCGATCGCCTCGGCGGCATCGTCCGCCGCGCGCCCGGACTTGGTGAGCCGCCGAAGGAAGCGCGGCCACGTTCGGCGCGGCGCCTCGACCACGGCTGGCCTGAGCGGAACCACGCGCGCAGGAAGCGGTGCGCCCACCTCGCGAACCGCGATCGCCCCGCGATCGCACACGTCGGCACACCGGCCGCAGCCGTCGCACCGTTCCCACTCGACATAGATGTAGCCGGCTCCCACCTTCAGCGCGTTGTGCGGACAGACGCGGACGCAGCGCCCGCACCCGTCGCACGCCGTGGTCTCGAGTATGAGCGGACGAGCACGGACCATCACGGTCACAGCTTCCCGGTGGCGCGGAGCGCGAGCAGGCCGAACCCCATGATCGTCGCGTTGTACGCCGAGTGCAGCGCGATCGGCACCCACAGGGACCGCGTCATCGAGAACACCTTCGCCAGAAGCACGCCGAGGATCGCCGTCGGGATCATCAGCACAGGCTCCAGGTGCATCACCCCGAACAGAACCGACGACGCCGCGATGGCCCAGCCTTCGCCCCATGAATCGCGGAGGCCGGAGAAAACGACCCCTCGGAACAGGATCTCCTCTGCGACGGGTGCGATGACCGCCACCAGCAGGAACACGGCGATCAGCCCGAACGGGGACTTCGTGCCGGCTCGGAGCATCTCGGCATTGGTGTTCGGCACTCTGAGCTTGAGCACGGCGGTGGAGATCGAGTAGACGATGTCGACGCTGAAGCCGATCCACACTCCCGCTACGACCAGCCCGACGGACGGCCACAGGCGGACCGGCCGGAACCCGAGCGCGGGTGCGATCCCGGCTCCCTTGCGCCTGATGCTGACGAGAGCCGGGGTGAGCAGCACCACGTACGTCACCACGGACACGACGAGCACCCCGGCCCACAGGCCCCATCCCCGGTCCGCGCTCGGCAGGCTGGCGATACCGGCCCTCAGCAGGCGCTGCACGCTCGGAAGCCTCGCGAGGCTCGCGATCGCCGCGTTCGTGAACAGCGCGAGGAACGCGAGGCCGAGAGCCGCGCGCCAACCCCAGGACACGGAGGTCAGCGGCACGCCCGGCCAGCCGGTCAGGCGCACGGGTGCGGAACCGGTCGGCGGCGGCGTTTCTGAGACGAGCGGGTCAGGCGGCGTCGGCACGACCTCGGTGTCCGGGGTCGCTGCCACCATCGGGTCGCGTGGCGCGGGCGCGGGCGGCAGCACGGTGCCGTCGGTCATCGGGAGCCGTCCGCGGTGTCCGCGGCGCCGGGCGCCTCTCCGGTCTCGATCACGCGCTCTAGAGCGGCCTCGTCGAGCACGGGGACGCCGAGCTCGACCGCGCGGTCGTACTTGCTTCCGGGCTCCTCGCCCACCACCACGAAAGACGTCTTCTTCGACACGGTGCCGGAGACCTTGGCACCGAGGGCCTTGAGCGCCGCTCCAGCTTCGTCGCGCGTGTAGCCGGACAGGGCACCCGTGAGAACGAACGTCATGCCCGCAAGCGTCTGCGCCCTGACGTCCGCCCGCGCCTCATCGGCCATTCGGACGCCGGCGGCCCGGAGCCGCTTCAGCACCGCGATGTTGTCGGGGTTGTCGAAGAAGGTCCGCACCGAGGCCGCGATCCGCGGCCCGACGCCCTCCGTGTCCGCGAGCTCCTCCGCGCCGGCCGCGCCGATCGCGTCGAGAGAGCGGAACCTCGCGGTGAGCAGCTCCGCCACGGTCGAGCCCACGTGTCGGATGCCGAGACCGTACAGCAGCCGATAGACCGGCTGCGACTTGCTGCCCTCGATGTTCGCCAGGATCTTCGTCGCCATCAGCGGACCGAGCACCACCGGCGAACCGTCCTTCTTGAGCCGGCCGGTGTCGAGGGCGTCGAGACCTTCCGCATCCAGCGAGTAGAAGTCGGCGATGTCGCGGATCATGCCGGTCTCGATCATCCGTCCGACGATCTCGTAGCCGAGCCCCTCGATGTCCATGGCGCCGCGGCTCGTCCAATGCACGAGGCGCTCCCAGCGCTGTGCGGGACAGGCGATGTTCGTGCAGCGCGAGACGACCTCGCCCTCGGGACGCCACACGGGACCGTCGCACGACGGGCATGTGACCGGCATCTCCCACTCGACCGCGTCCGCGGGCCGCAAGCCCGGCACCGGCCCCACGACTTCGGGGATCACGTCGCCGGCCTTGCGGACCACGATCGTGTCGCCGACGCGGACGTCCTTGCGCCGGACCTCATCGATGTTGTGGAGCGTCGCGCGCGCGATGGTCGAGCCTGCCACGAGCACTGGATCGAACTCGGCGACCGGCGTGATCGCGCCCGTGCGCCCCACCTGCGCCACGATCGCCCGCAGCACCGTCGTCTTCTCCTCGGGCGGGAACTTATAGGCGATGGCCCAGCGAGGCGCCTTGGCCGTGTGGCCCAGCTCATCCTGGGTCGCGAAGGAGTCGACCTTGACCACCACGCCGTCGATCTCGTACGGCAGATCGCCGCGGCGCTCGAGCGCGCGCTCGCAGAACGCGCGAACCTCTTCGCAGGTCCCGGCGCGCACGATGTCCGGGTTGGTCCGGAAGCCCGCGCGCTTGAGCCAGGCCAGCGCTTCCCATTGTGAGGAGACCCCTGCGGCACGCGCGTCGGCGATCTGGTAGATGAACGTTGATAGGTCGCGGCCGGCGGTGACCGACGGGTCCTTCTGCCGCATCGCCCCGGCCGCGGCGTTGCGCGGGTTGGCGAAGGTCGGCAGACCGGCCTCGTCCTGCGTCTCGTTCAGCGCCGCGAATGAGCTCTTCGGCATGTAGACCTCACCGCGCACCTCGATCCTGGCGGGCGGGACGTCCATGCGAAACCTCAGCGGGATCGCCTTGACCGCGCGAAGGTTGGCGGTCACGTCCTCGCCTGTGGTGCCGTCACCGCGCGTGGCGCCGCGCACGAACACGCCATCCTCGTACGTCAGCGCGATGGAGGCGCCGTCGATCTTCAGCTCGCACACGAACGCGTGCTGGCGCGGACCCAGCTCGCGCTCGATGCGCTCGAGCCATGCGTCGAGTTCGTCGAAACCGAGCGCGTTGTCGAGCGAGTACATCCGCGAGGAGTGCCTCACCGGCGCGAAGGCCTGAGACGGCGCGGCCCCGATGCGTTGCGTCGGCGAGTCGGAAGTCACCAGGTCGGGGTACTCATCCTCGACCGCCTGCAGCTCGCGCATGAGCGCGTCGTAGGCGGCGTCCGAGATCTCCGGCGCGTCCTGCGCGTAGTACAGGCACGCGTGTCGCGCGAGTTCGGCGCGCAGGTCGCCGGCACGGGCAGCGGCCGCCTCGCGGCCGCCTTCAGGAGGTGCGAAGGTCACGCTTCCTCTTCCTTGAGGACCTGCACGTGCACGTCGTTGACCGAGTACACGACCACCTCGGGGACGAACCGGTTGATGCGCTCCGCCTCATAGATCCACACGTCGCGCATCGTCACCTTGAAGTACGCCCCGGCTCCGCCTGCGAGAACGGGTTCCACCTCCTGGTGGTTGCACAGGTACGCGCGCAGCTCCGTCTCGATGTAGTACTTGAACACCGTGGCGGCGTCGCGGTACTCGTTATAGAGCTGAAGGCGGCGTTCTGCCTCGTACATGTCCAACTCGTCGATGCTGTCCATCTCATCGGCTCCTTCGCGTCTTGGTGCGGCTCCCGGGCGCGGCATCGGCCCGCCGGGGTCTCCATAGAGCCGAATGTACCCGGTCGCGACGGGCGACGGGCGCCGGGCGGCATCGGCTTCTTCGGGTCTCACCCCGATTGTCGCACGCCCGTCGCCGAGGGGCATACATACATACAAGGGAGAGGGCGTATGGGAACGCCTTCGAGTCGAGTAGGAGAAACGCATGCGGGACATCCTCGAGCAGTGCGTCCGGATGGACACCCTCGCGAAGGAGACCTACACGCACGTCGCCGCCACCTGCGACGACGCGACGATCGCGGCGTTCATGACCACGCTCGCCGACGAGGAGGCCTCGCACATCGTGTGGTGGTCCGAGCTTCTCGACGCGTGGGACGCGGGCCTGCTGCCGGACATCTTCGCCGACGGCGACGACGTGCGCGCCCGCATGAACGAGACCCTGACCGACATCATGGCCGCCTTGGTCGACTCAGGCCGTGACACCTTCACCGTGGAACAGGCGCTCACGCTGGCCGTGTCACTGGAGTTCCACATGCTCGACCCGGTGTTCGCCGAGCTCATCGAACTGACCGGTCCGGGCGTCTCGACCGCCCGCCAGGATTCATATTCGCAGCACGTCGCCCGACTCGTCGCGGTGATCGAGTCGTCGTTCCCGGACCGCTCACTCGCCGGCTTCATGGCGCACGCCCTGCGCCGCGCCTGGCGCGACAACAGGCGGCTGGCCGCGTACGCCACTCGCGACCCGCTGACGGCTCTGGCGAACCGCCGCACGCTCGTGCAGAACCTGCGGCAATGGACCGCGTGGTCGGCGCGGTACGGCCGTCCCCTCACGCTCGTGCTCTTCGACCTCGACGGCCTCAAGGAGATCAACGACACGTACGGCCACGTCACGGGCGACACGGTGCTCGCGGCGATCGGCAACGCCCTGTCCGCGGCGGTCCGGCAGTCCGACCTGGCGGCGCGCTACGGTGGCGACGAGTTCGCCGTGGTGGCTCCGGAGACATCTTTCGAGGAAGCTCGACAGCTGCAGGACAGGATCGTGGCCGCAGTGCGCGACCTCGCGATACCGGTCGACAGGACCACCGTGATGCATCCCACGGTCAGCGTCGGAGCCGTCGTGGTCGTCGACCAGGCCGACTCCGCGTCCCGCTCCGTCGATGAGCTGTTCGCGGCCGCCGACCGGGGAATGTACGCCGCGAAGATGGCGGGACGTGATCGCGCCTCCGACCCGGTGGTGCTAGCGACGGCGCTGGTCTAGGTCGATCGTGCGGCGTCCGAAGCGAGCTCGCCCGCGTGGTAGCTGCTCCGCACGAACGGCGACGCTGCCACGCCCGGAAACCCGATCTCCCGCGCCTGCTCCGAGTACCACTCGAACACCGACGGTTCCACGAACTCGGTGACCGGCAGATGCCTTGCGCTCGGCCGCAGGTACTGGCCGATCGTGACGATGTCGACACCATGCGCGCGAAGGTCTCGCAGTACGTCGACGACCTCCTGCCGAGTCTCCCCCAAACCGACCATCAGCCCCGATTTGGTAGGGAGGTCGGGCTGCGTGACATGCACGCGGGCCAGGACGTCCAGCGATCGCCGGTAGTCCGCACCCGGACGCACCTCCGCATACAGCCGGGGAACCGTCTCGACGTTGTGGTTGAACACGTCAGGACGCGCGGCTGCGACCGTGTCCACGGCGTCCATCTGGCCGCCGAAGTCGCTCGTGAGTACTTCGACGCGCGCGCTCGGCGCCGCGTCGCGGACGGCTTCGATGACCGCGACGAAGTGCGCGGCGCCGCCGTCGGGCAGATCGTCGCGCGTCACCGTGGTGACGACCACGTGTGAAAGGCCCATGCGCCTCGCGGCCTCCCCGACACGCGCCGGCTCCCCCGGATCGAGCGGCGCCGGGCTGGCAGTGTCCACCGCGCAGAAGCGGCAGCCGCGAGTGCAGGCCTCACCCATGATCAGGAACGTCGCGGTCCCCGACGCGAAGCACTCGCCGCGGTTGGGGCACTTGGCTGACCGGCACACCGTGTTGAGCCGCAACTCGTCGAGCAGGCCCTCGACCTCGGCGTTGCGGCCCGGAGATGCCATGGGCCTGACGAGCCAGCGCGGCATGCGCCTGGACGACGCCTCAGGAGCGACGGGACGGTCCTCCAACACGCCTAGACCCCGCACTTGTCCGCAGCGTCGAGAGCCGCGAACTTCACGACCTCGCTGAGCGTCGGATGGGCGTGCACGGTGTCGGCGATGTCGCGGACGGTCAGCCTGTGACGCATCGCGAGCGCCACCTCGTGGATGATCTCGACCGCATGCGGCCCGACGATCTGGCACCCCACGATGCGCCCGGTCCCCTTCTCCGCGACGATCTGGACGAACCCTTCGGCCTCGCCTTCGCCCAGGGCCTTGCCGTTCGCGGTGAGCTTGGAGACCGCCTGCACGACATCCAGCCCGCGCTCCTTCGCTGAGTCGCGCGAGGAGCCCACGACGCCGACCTCGGGGAACGTATAGACGCACGCCGGGATGCACGAATAGTCGACACTCTCGAGACGCGGCATGTGCTGGAGCTTCGCGAGCAGCCCCTCCGCCTCCGCGAACTCGTAGGAGGTCACGGCATTACGGGCCGCGATCACGCCCTCCTCGTCGGCGACGTGCGCGAGCATCATCCCGCCGATCAGGTCGCCGATCGCGAAGACGCCGGGCACGTTGGTGCGGAAGTGCTCGTCGACTTTCACTGCGGCGCGGTCCATCTCCAGGCCAGCAGCCTCCACGCCAAGCCCTTCGGAGTTGGGTTTGCGACCGACCGCGGACATCACGATGTCGGACTCGATCACAACACCGTCCGACAGCGTCGTGGTCATGGCACGGTCGTCGCCCTCCTCGACAGAGGATGCGCTGATGCCCAGATGGAAGGTCACGCCCATGCGCTCGAGCGAGTCCTGCACCACCCGGGTCACGCGCTTGTCCATGCCCGGCAGCACCGTGGGGGTAAGCTCCACCACAGTCACCTCGCTGCCGAACGCCGCGTACGCGCACGCGAACTCCAGCCCGATCACGCCGCCGCCGATGATGACGATCCTCTGAGGCAGCCCGACGAGCGAGGCCGCCTCGTCGGAGGTCCACACGCCTTCGAGCGAGTGATCGATGTTCGGGAGCTTGAAGACGACCGAGCCAGTCGCCAGGATGACTGCGTCACCTTCGATGGCCTGCGTCACTCCGTCGACCGCCGTCACTTCCACCGTCCTGGGCCCGGTCAGCCGTCCCCGGCCCCACAGGATGTCGACTTTGAGCCGTGCGGCGGTCGCTTCGATCTGCGAGCGCAGCTCCTCGACGATGCCTTCCTTGCGCTCCATCAGACGCTCGATGTCCACGTCGGCGGGACGCACGCGCAGACCGAACTCCTCGGCGTTGCGTGTGTCCCACGCGATGCGCGCCGAGCGCAGGATGGTCTTGGTGGGCACGCAGCCCCAGTTCAGGCACGTACCGCCGAGGTTGTCGGACTCCACGAGCGTGACCTCGGCACCGAGGCGTGCGGCCTCGAACGCGGCCGCGTAGCCGCCGGGTCCCCCGCCGATGATGACGATGCGCATGAGTGAAAGCCCTTCCGCTCGAACGGTCCCTGACACGGCGACGATTGTACCTGCGGGTGCAAGGGCGCGCCTACCCCCGGCCGAGCCGGGACTTCACCTCGGTCACGAGTGTGCGGCTGACCGGCAGCTTGGTGTGAGCGGCGTCGTCCATCTGCAGCTTGAACGCCGACTTGGACGACCAGTGGTACGCCTTCACCGTGGCGAGGCGAACGATGTAAGAGCGATGCACCCGCATGAAACCGGGCATCCCACGGTCCTCCATCTGCCCCAGCGCCAGGCGACACAGGAAGCGCCCGTCGCGCGTGTGGACGTACGTGTAGTTGTGGATGCCTTCGATGTAGACGATGTCCATGGGGTCGAGAAGCTCGGTGGCCGACCCGGACACCACGGGAAGCCTGTCCTCGGGCTGTGTGGAGGCGCGACGCGAGCGCCTGACGAGCGCGTCGACCCGCAGTCTGAACTCCTTGAGGCTGAACGGCTTCGTGAGGTAATCGTCGGCGCCGAGCGTGAACCCGCGCACCTTCGCCTCCTCACCGTCCTTGGCGGTGAGCATCATCACGCACAGATGCTCGTTGGCCGGATCCTCGCGAACGCGCCGCAGCGCCTCCCACCCGTCGACTCCTGGCATCATCACGTCGAGCACCACGAGGTCGGGCTTGTGCATGGCCACCGTCTCGGCCACGAGCGCGCCGCTTGACAGCGCAACGACCCGGTACCCGGCGTTGTTCAGCAGCATGCCGATGCCCCGGACGAGGTCCATGTTGTCGTCGACCACGAGGACGGTCCCTTTGCTGGCCCGTGGGTCCGCGGTCTTGGGCGTATCGGCTGTCATATGACACACATCCCCTATTGTCCGACGACGCTCACGGCACCAGCTCGTCCATCCGCCCCTTCGGGCAGCTGGTACGGCAGTCGCAGCACGAACACCGAACCGCGCCCCTCCGCCTCCTCGAACCTGATCGAGCCTCCGTGGGCCCGCGCGATGCGCATGCTGATCGCCAGCCCGAGCCCTATGCCCGACTGCTCCGCGTTGTCCTCCATGTCGACCTTGCCGAAAAGGGCGAACAACACCTGCCTCTTATCCTCCGGGATCCCACGACCGCGGTCCGTCACGCGCACCTCCGCCTCCTTCTTCAGGGCGATCACGCGCACGGTGACCAGGTTCGAATCGTCCGAGTACTTGATGGCATTGGTCAGCAGGTTGTCGACGACCTGACGCACCCTCAGCGCATCGGCTTCGATGACCACGCCGGTGGCACCGGGCTCCATGCGTACGTCGATCTTCCAGCCACGGCCCATGTGCACCGCGTCGGCGACCGCGTGATCCACTATCTCATCGAGTCTCACCTGCCCGAAGCGAAGCGGCAGCAACCCGCGATCCAGGAGGGAGACGTCCATGAGGTCCGAGACGATGGATGTGAGGCGTGAGGCCGCCGCGACGATGCTGGCAACCGCCTCGCCCGCGGCCGGTCCCATCTCGCCGAACTCGCCCTCTTCCAGCATCTCCGCATACAGCCGGATCACGGCCAGCGGGCTGCGCAGCTCGTGCGACGCGACCGCCACGAAGTCCGAGCGGGTCTGCATGGTGCGTTCGAGCTCTACGGTCAGCGCCGCTTGGCGCTTGAAGGCGTCCTCGAGGGAGTGGTACGACTCGAACAGCGCGTGGTCGCGCTCCGACAGTTGCCGGCGGACCGCATCGAGCTCCGCCTTGAGCTGCGCGATCTCGTAGGCTGCGTCCCCGGGACCCGGACGCATGCCCCCATCCGCAGTCGCTGGAACGTCACTGGAAGTGTCGGGCACCGCGCTTCGAGCGACCCTCTTTGACATGGCGCCTTCTTCCCACTGCCGTCGCTCGCATGATAGACGAGGGCGCGGATCACTGCGATATCGCCTCGGTGATGTTGGTAACGGGAGCGCAAGGAGCATACTGATATTCGTGCGATTCTATGTGACGCACAGTGTGGCTGGCGCTCGTCGTCACGTCCTGGATGAAGGGGGTACACATGGCAATGGATTCGATCCTGAGAGTCGACATGTCCGACCTGTCGGTGAGGAAGGAGCCTCTTCCCGCCAAATGGGCCAAGTACGCCGGCCGCGCGCTGACCGACGCCGTGGTGTTCGACGAGGTCCCGCCCAACGCCGACCCGCTCGGGCCGGACAACAAGCTCGTCGTCGCGCCCGGCCTCTTCGGTGGCACCACGGCCCCCAACGGCGGCCGGATCTCCTTCGGCGCCAAGAGTCCGCTCACGGGCGGCATCAAGGAGTCGAACGCCGGCGGTCAGATGTCGCACGCACTGGCGCGCGCCGGCATCGCCGCTCTCATCGTGCAGGGCGCCCCGGCGGTCAAGGGAGCGCTGTACGTCCTGAAACTCGACGAGTCCGGCAACGGCTCGCTCATGCGCGCCGACGAGCTCGCCGGTCTGGGCAACTACGACACGGCTGCCGCGCTGCTCGCCAAGGCCGGCGACGAGAAGATCGTGACGATCACCAACGGCCCCGCGGGCGAGAAGCTCCTCAAGGCCTCCGGCATCGCGGTCTCCGACGTCAAGGGTCTGCCCAACCGGTTCGCCGGCCGCGGCGGCCTCGGCGCGGTCATGGGTTCCAAGGGCCTGAAGGCCGTCGTCGCCCCGCTGGGACGCGGCGGACTGGAGCACGCCGACAAGGACGCATTCAACGTGGCCGTCAAGAAGTTCGCGACTGCGCTCAAGGCGCACCCGGTCTCCGGTCAGGGCCTGCCAACCTACGGCACGAACGTGCTGGTCAACGTCATCAACGAAGCGGGCGGCTTCCCGACCCGCAACTTCTCAGACGGCCGCTTCGACTTGGTCGAGGGCATCTCCGGCGAGACGATGCATGAGATCGGCGAGGCACGCGGCGCCGACATGGGCCACGGCTGCCACACCGGCTGCGTCATCCGGTGTTCTCGCTACTACAACGATGTGGACGGCAACTACGTGACCAAGGGCCCCGAGTATGAGTCCGCATGGTCGCTGGGCGCCAACTGCGGCATCGGTGATATGGACGCCGTTGCGCAGCTCGACCGCGCGTGCTCCGACCTCGGCCTCGACACTATGGAGATGGGCTGCGCGCTGGCCGTCTACATGGAGGCAGGCAAGCTCGAGTTCGGCGACAGTGACGGAGCCCTCGCAGCGCTCAAGAGCATCGGCTCCGGCACCGGTGACGGCCCCCTGTTGGGTAGCGGGACCGAGGCTGTCGGCCGTGCGTTCGGCGTATCGCGGATCCCTGTGGTCAAGCACCAGGCGCTGGCCGCGTACGACCCGCGCCCGATCCAGGGCATCGGCGTCACGTACGCGACCTCCACCCAGGGCGCGGACCACACTGCGGGTTACAGCATCACGGCCAACGTGCTCGGCGTCGGCGGCACGGTCGATCCACTGAAGAGTGAGGGCCAGGCGGCGCTGTCTCAGGGCCTGCAGATCGCGACGGCCATGCTCGACTCGTTCGGCCTGTGCATCTTCGTCGCGTTCCCCGTCCTCGACATCCCGGAGGCGTTTCAAGCCATCTACGAGATGGCCTCGGCCCACACCGGAGTGCCGTGGGACACGGACATGCTCATGAAGCTCGGTCGCGAGACGCTGACGATGGAGCGCCTGTACAACGAGGGCGCGGGCTTCACCGCCGCCGACGACCGTCTTCCGCAGTTCTTCCTGGACGAGAAGCTCCCGCCGCACGATGCCGTTTTCACCGTCAGCGACGCCGAACTCGACTCGGTGCACGACTTCGTGGCGGCAACAGCTGCCGACATGGGCATCTCCGTGCCAAAGCTGGCGTAGGGCCAAGCCTTCGGGCGAAGAAAGGACAGAAAGCGACCGTGCGCATCGAGCTCGCACTGTACGCGTCGCTGCAGGGCTACTTGCCCGAGGGGCCGCCCGGCTCCTCGGGCAAGCGCTCGCGCATCGTCGAGCTCCCCGACACGATCACCGTCGGGGAGCTCGCGGCGCGTCTGAAGCTGCCGGATCAGCCGCGGATCTCGTTCATGGATGGCCGCGCTGTGACCGACCACGTCGCGCTCCACGACGGTACCCGGCTGGCGATCTTCCCGCCCGTCGCCGGGGGCTGACGCTACACGGCACGACTGCAGCAGGCTATGCGACGACGCCGGCCTCGCGAAGGATCCGCGGCACCGCGTCGTCGAGCCCGAGCGGCATCACGTGCACGCCGTCCGCGATCCCGCGCGCCGCGCGCACCTGCTCGATCGCCAGCTGGATCGCAGCCTCCGTCGGGTCGTCTGCGTCGCGGATGCGTGACGCGATGTCGTCCGGGATCATCAGGCCCGCGAGCTTCGCGTTGATGAAGTCGATCACCTTGGGCGAGCGGAGCAGCAGAACACCCGCGATCACATACGACCCGGCGTCGTGCATCGCCTGAGTCGCCCTCGCGAGCTTGTCGAAGTCGAAGATCGCCTGCGTCTGGAAGAAACGCGCGCCGGCCTGCGCCTTCTCGAGAGCACGACCGATCTGGATGTCCCAGGGCTCAGCTTCCGGGAACATCGCCGCCCCAGCGAAGAAATCGCATCCGCCCTTGAGCGGCCGGCCGGTCATGTCGTGACCGTCGTTCATGCCGGACACGACTTCCAGCAGCTGCGTGGAGTCCAAGTCGAAGACGCCCTTGGCCTGCGGGTGGTCGCCCCCGCGCGGGTCGTCGCCGGTGACCACCAGGACGTTCTTGAGATCGAGTGTCGCGGCGGCGAGCAGATCGGACTGCAGTGCCAGGCGGTTACGGTCGCGGCACGTCTGCTGGAAGATCGGCTCGAACCCCATGTCGACGACCACCCTGGACGCGGCCAGGCTCGAGAGGTGGAGTGTCGCGCCCTGGTTGTCCGTGACGTTGAGCGCCGTGGACACCGGGCCCAGGATCTCGATGGCCCGCCGCATGGCCGACAGGTCGGTGCCCAGCGGCGGCGCGATCTCGCCCGTGACGACGAACTCGCCTGCCTCCAGTGCGGACCTCAGGCGGCTCACGAATCGCTCCCGGTACCCGTATCGGCCTTCTCGTGTCCGAGCGCCCGGTCACGCAGGTCCAGCTGGCCGGGCTTCAGCTTCTTGGAGTAGTCCTTGGGCGGCAGCGGGGCGGCCGTCTTCGCACGGCCCTGCTCGGCCAGGCGGCGACGGATGCGGACGTGCACGCACTCCCTGTCGGTCAACACCTCACACTTGCCCATCCACATGCCGCCGCACGGGCCATTGAGCAGCCCCTTCGGGCACGTGGTGACGGGACAGATGCCGGCCGTCCTGTCGAGGACGCAGTCGCCGCACATCTGGCAGCGCTCCTCGAACTGGCCGTGGCGCACCACGTTGCCCAAGAACACCGATTCCAGTCCCGGGAACACAGGCTTGTCCACCGCGTCGGCCATCGTCTGGACGCCGGCGCCGCATGCGAGGACGAGCACCGCGTCGGCCGACTCGATCTCACCGTGGTGCTTGCGGACCTCCAGTCGCTGTCCGCCGGAGTGGCACGCAACATCGCCGACCGACCAGCCTGTCACCTCGCGGCCTTGCTGTTCCAGCGCCACCTTCGCCTGGAGCACCTCGGGCTGGCCGCCGGTGTGCGACATGGTCGCGCACTCGCCGCAGCCCATGATGAAGACCTTCTTCGCGCCGATCTCGTCAAGGTTGGCGCGTATGCGGGCCCAGTCGCGAGGACGGGTGATGATCATGGTGTCTACCCTCTCTTCGCCGCGATGGCGGCGCGCACAGCCGCCACGCAACCCGGCGCATCGGCCGAGTATCCGGCTCCGATCATCGACGCCCAGTCGCCTGTCACGACGGCGCCGCCGACGAACACCGGCAGGCCCGAGGCCTCGCGGACCGCGCGGACCGTGGACTCCATCGCGGGAAGCGTCGTGGTCATGAGTGCCGAGAGACACACGATATCGGCTTGCTTCGCGGCGTCAAGCACGGAGGCGACAGACACGTCGACGCCCAGGTCGTCCACCGCGAAGCCCTGGCTCTCGAGCAGCGATACGCAGATGTCCTTGCCGATGGAGTGCACGTCGCCCTTCACTGTTGCGAAGACGACCCGGCCCGCGCTCTCGCCGCCGCCTTCGGGCAGGTGCGTCTTGACCCGCTCGACGGCGGCCTTCATGGCGTCGGCCGCGACCATCATCTGCGGCAGGAACGCCTCGCCCCGGCCGAACGCGTCTCCGAGGCGCTGGATGGCGGGTGTCAGGACGTCGCCGATCACCCGCTCGGCGGCATAGCCGGAGAAGATGAGCTCGTCGGCGAGCGCCGGGGCCCCCTCGGCGTCCCCGCGCTCCACCGCCGCCGCGAGTCTCTCGGCGGCGGTGGCGTTGGCGGGCGCGGCCTGTACCGACACGGTCGAGCCCGACGCGCCCGCCGACTCCGTGACGGGCGGCGTCACTCGTGCGATCCAGCGCTCCGCGCGCGCGTCCCGGCCCAGCAGCACGTCCTCGGCAGCGGCGCGCGTCGCATCATCCAGCTCCAGCCCCGCATCGGCGGGGTTGTAGATCGCGGCGGTCAGTCCGTCGGCCCGCGCGAGCGCCAGGAACGCCGCGTTGAGCTGCGGCCGGCCGGGCAGGCCATGACTGACGTTGCTGACGCCCAGGACCGTCGCCAGGCCCCACTCGCCGGCGATGACCTGCACGGCCGCGAGCGTCTCTGTCGCGGCGCGGCCATCGGTGGCAGCGGTCATCACGAGGCAGTCGACGACCAGGTCTTCGTCGGTCAGGCCGGCTGCGTGCGCGGCTTCGCGGACCCGCTGGGCGATCGCAAGCCGTCCCACGGCGTCAGTCGGGATGCCCTCGTCGTCGAGACACAGGACGACCACGGCGGCACCGTACATCTTCGCCAGCGGCAGGACGGCGGCCATCGAGTCCACGCCGCCGTTGACGGAGTTGACGAGCGCGCGGCCCGGGTAGACGCGGAGCGCCGCCTCGATCGCCGCGGGGTCGGTGGAGTCGAGCACGAGCGGCAGGTCCGACATGCCCACGAGCGCGGTGACGGCCTTGGGCAGCACCGTGACCGCGTCCACACCGGCGGCGCCGACGTTGACATCGAGCAGGTCGGCGCCACAGCGCTGCTGCTCCTCGGCGAACGTCCGCACGATCGATACCGATCCGGCGCGCAGCGAGTCGGCCAGCGCCTTCTTGCCGGTGGGGTTGATGCGCTCGCCGATGATGGCGAGCGGCAGCCCTGTGCCGATGCGCACATGGCCCCTCGGGCTCGCGAGCGCCACGCCAGCCGGCTTCGGCGGCCGCGAACCGATCGTCCGGCCACGCGTGAAATCCATGATCGCGCCCGTGAACGACGGGGTCGATCCGCAGCACGATCCGACCATCGAGGCACCCGCCTCCGCGGCCGCCGCGGCGAACGTTCCCATCTCGTCCGGCGTTCCGGGGAAGTGCGTGTGGCCGTCCACGAGCGTGGGCAGGCCGGCGTTCGGCTGCGCGAAGACGGGCAGGCGTGTCGCGGCGGCGAGACGCGAGACGAGCGGCAGCATCTGCTCCGGGCCGATGCCGCAGTTCATGCCGATCGCGGAGGCGCCGCATGCCTCGAGGATCACGGCGGCGGTCTCCGGCGTCGTGCCGGACAACGGCATGCGCCCGTTGCTGTCGTAGGTCAGCGAGACGAAGACCGGCAGGTCGGTGACGGACCGCGCCGCGAGAAGCGCGCATCTCGCCTCCGCGATATCGGTGAACGTCTCCAGCATGATCGCGTCGGGCCTCTCGGCTGCCAGGGCACGCACCTGCTCGGCGAACAGCTCGAAGACCTCGTCGAACGTGGCGCGGCCGAGCGGCTCCAGCACGAGCCCCGTCGGCCCGACATCGCCCAGCACGTGCTCCGCGCCGCTCTCCCGCGCCACCCGCACGCCAGCGCGGTTCAGCTCTTCGACGCGGTCGTCCAGACCATACTCGGCGAGTTTGACGCGCGTGCCGCCGAACGTGTTGGATGTGGCTGTGTTGGCGCCGGCGAGCACGTAGTCGTGGTGTATCTGCCGCACCATCTCGGGATTGGTGACGTTGAGCTGTTCGGGGCACTGCTCGGGCGGCATTCCCGCGCGGTGCAGCATCGTCCCCATAGCCCCGTCGATGACGAGGATGTCACGGCCAAGCCTGTCGATGATGTCCGGCATGTCTGGGAGTCTTCCCTCGGGGGTTTACCGCTCGTGCGGTCCTCGACCAACGGCAGCCGATGGCGGGCCGCGCGCTGCGTCATCGCATTATAGGGTGTGAGCACGCGTCGCGCGTCAGCGCCCGTCGACCACGAACAGGTACTCGGTATTCGTGACGTGCCCGACCCTCCCGACCTTGACGCCGGCTGGGTTGTGGATGCCGATGCGCGCGCCCACGTACCGGCGATACGGGATCTCCGTCACCGTGACCTCGCCCTTCTTCGCCAGCATGGTCTCGACCTCCGCGCGCGACACCCAGCCCTCGTCGGAGAAGGAGACCACGATCCGGGGAGCGCGCACCGCTTCGACCACCCGCTCGAGTGCCGAGGCGCTCTCGCGGCGCCGGTTGAAAGGGCTCTTTCGCTCACGCACGTCGACACGCTTGCACGCGACGCCGTAGACCTCGGGCTTGTCCCACAACACGAGCGATTCCCACACATGGTAGTTGCCCAGGTACGAATGTTGGTTGTACGGAGGATCGATGTAGACGGCCTCGGCGTCGAGGTCCGACGCCGCCTGCGCGGCTTCCAGGCGATAGGCCTCGCCGGGCCCCGGCAGGATGTCAGGCGTGCGCATGCGAAGGGGCGCGTTCGCGCGCGGCGCCCATGACTTGAGGTACGCCATCTGCACGCCGGTGGTGGAGTCCACGCGGTCAGCGGCCTCCATCAGCGAGGTCAGCACCACGGACTCCAGCTCCGGATCGAGGTCGAGCGACGCGATCCTGGCCCGAACGGCGTCGACGCGCGCGCCGTTCTCCGGTCGGAAGAACCGCGAC
>JANYJF010000006.1 GCA_025361885.1 Coriobacteriia bacterium | reverse complement strand
CGCCGATGTCGCGGTAGTCCTGGAGTCGGATCTCGACCCGGTCGGCCACGCCGGCCTCCTCGACCGCCCGCCGCGACCAAGCCGCCTGCGCCTCGGAGACCGTGACGCCGGTGACGCGCACCCCGCGTGTCTTTGCCGCATGGATCGCGAAGCCGCCCCAACCGCAGCCGACCTCGAGCAGGGAGTCCCCGGGGTCGGGGGAGATCAGGTCCAGCAGCGCGTCCCACTTGCGGACCTGCGCCGCCTCGAGCGTGTCGGCGTCGCCGTCGAACAGCGCGCACGAGTACGTCATCGAGGGGTCGAGCCACAGGCGATAGAAGTCGTTGCCGAGATCGTAGTGCGCGGCGATGTTGCGCCGCGAACCGCGTCGCGTATTGCGTCGCGCCGCGTGGCTGATCCGGTAGCCGGCCGTCTTCAGCACACCGGTCCGGCGCACCAGTGTCGCCGACGGCATGTTGCGGCACGCCAGGTCGAGCAAGGCGACGAGGTCAGGGGAGTCCCACTCTCCGCGGATGTAGCCTTCCGCGAACCCGACTGCTCCCCCGAGGATGGACCGGGTCACCGTGGCCGGATCGCGCACGACCGCGGTCGCCTCGATGCCGGGGGTCTCGGAGGAGCCGAATGACCACTCGCGGCCGTCGGTCCAGCGCACGTGCAGCGTTCCGAGGCGCACGCGGTCGAGCACCGGCGTCACAAGACGCAGATACAGCGGCATAGGGCCCGAGCCTCCGCGCGCGAACTCGGCTGCCTGCGCGGTGGTGCGGTCCAGAGCGTGAGTCATAGGGAGACTTCCTCCTTGGGCGGTCCGGGGTTCGGTAGAAGTCTCATACCCTTTGCGATGAGGCGCAGCGCCTGCCACAGGATGAGCGTGGCGGCGCGCAGCGGCATGGGGCCGAAACGGCGGAAGACGCGCCGCAGCTCGGCGTCGGTCAGCGGACGCTCATTCAGGTCGACGCCGGCGACCAGCAGCAGCTCGCCCTCCACGTCGTCGTGGATGCGGATGTGCAGCGACTCCGCGGGGTTCACGAACCGGAATCGGTAGCGGGCGTCCATCGCGATGAACGGCGAGACGTGGAACACCTTGGTGGCCAGCTGCTCGCGTGACAGGTCGAGCGGCTCCCCGCTGTCGTGCAGCAGGTAGTCGTGGTGGCCGCCGAACGTGTTGTTGACCTCCACCAGGATGGCCCTCAGCGTGCCGTCGGCGTGGAAGCAGTACCAGAACGAGGCCGGGAAGAACGAGAAACCCCACGCCCGCGCGAACGTGAGCAGACGGACTCGCCCGCCCTCCAGGTGGACGCCGGCCTGAGCCAGCACACCGTCGATCCAGGGGCGCAGTGCGGTGCCGTCGCGCGGACCGTGGTCGCGGTCGTAGAGGCGGACGCGCTTGCCGTCGTTATGGCCGAACAGCTTCAGTGTACGGTCGAGCTCCGCCAGCTCGTCGAGGTCGAGGTACAGGAACCAGATCCCGTACTCGAACGAGTTGCGCTTGGGGCGGAGGCGCTGGTGCGCGACCGTGCCGACGTAGATGCGGCTATCCATCGGTAGGGCCATTCTCGGCACCGGGCGCGACCGCCGCCGCCGGCTCCGGAGCGGTCCGCTCGTCCGTGTGCGTGCGCCACGGCACCTTCACGCCGAGCGCCTCGGCCACGCGCACGGCCGACAGCAGTCCGTCCTCGTGGAATCCGTACCGGGTCCATGCGCCGGCGAAGTACGTGCGGTTCACGCCCTGGACCTGCGGCAGCGCTTCTTGGGCCGCGAGGCTCTCGCGGGTGAATGTGGGGTGGGAGAACTCATAGGTGCCGATCACCTTCGCCGGGTCGGGCTCGAAAGCCGGGTTGAGCGTCACGCATATCGGCACGCTGGAGGCATGCCCCTGCAGGCGGGACACGTCGTAGGTGACCGAGATGCGGTCCTCGTCCAGCTTCCCGGTCGCCGACCAGTAGTTCCAGGATGCGCGGGCGCGCGGTGTGCGCGGCAGGAAGCGCTCGTCGGTATGCAGCACCGTGGGGTTGCGCTCGTAGCGGAACGCGGACAGGATGGCGCGCTCCTGCGGAGTAGGGTCGGTGAGGAGCTGGAGCGTGTCGGGCGCGTGCGTGGCCATCACCACGGCGTCGTACGTATCGGACCATCCGCCCGTGAGCGCCACCCGCACTCCGTCGGCCTCGCGGGTGACGCGCCGCACCGCGTGCCCGGTCAAGAGGCGCCCGTTGACGCCGGGCTCCATCTTCCTGACGTAGGCGCAGGCCCCACCGATGACGGTGCGCCACGACGGGCGCCCGGTGATCTGCAGCAGTCCGTGGTTGTGACCGAAGCGGATGAAGCTCTTGGCGGGGAACTCGAGCATGCCGCCCGGCGGGGTCGACCAGATGGCCGACGCCATCGGCACGAGGTACCAGGAGCGGAAGCCCTCGCCGTACCCCTCTCGCTCGAGCAGGTCTCCGAGTGTCATCGTGTCGAGAGAGGGATCGGCCAGAAGCCGTTCGGCATCGTGGTCGAGGCGGGCGATATCGCGGATCATCGCGAGAAACTTCGGCTTGAGCGCGTTGGCGGGTTGCGCGAAGACCGACGAGACGTCGTTGGTGCCCGCCCACTCCAGCCCCGTGTCGTCCACGTGCACCGAGAACGACATCTCGGTCTCACGTGACTCGACTCCCAAGAGGGAGAAGAGGCCGAGAAGGTTCGGATAGGTGCGGTCGTTGAACACCATGAACCCGATGTCGACGGGGTACGTGACGCCCTCGATCTTCACATCGACCGTCCGCGCGTGGCCGCCGAGCTGGGCGTCTTCCTCGAAGACATCGACCTCGTGCTCATGGGACAGAAGCCACGCCGAACCCATGCCCGCGATGCCGGAGCCGATGACCGCGATGCGCACAGTGACCCCGCTCTTCCCTCGTCTGGTGTCCTTCGTCGGCTCAGGTGGCGAACGCCCCGACCGCTGTTGGTCCACTTGAGGGGATATACCCGCTGCACAGCCGCTGTCCGCCCCACATCCCTTCAGCGAGGAGCCCCGTCATGCCATCCGTCCTGATCACCGGCACGTCATCCGGCATAGGCGAGGCGTGCGTGCGGCGGTTCGAGCGCGCGGGCTGGGACGTGATCGCCACCGTGAGGCCCGGCAAAGAAGACGCCGACTACGGATGGGGCGCTTCCGTGCGGGTCATGCCGCTGGACATGGCGTCGTCCGGATCGGTGCAGGCGCTCGTCGCGCGGGTGCTCGCCGAGGGCGGCGCGCCCGACGTGCTCGTCAACAACGCCGGCATCGTGGTGTTCGGCCCACTCGAGGACGTCGGGATGGATCGCATCGAGCAGCAGTTCCGGGTCAACGCCTTCGCACAACTGGAGCTCACGCGCGCCTTCCTGCCCGCGATGCGGGAGCGCCGGAGCGGGACTATCGTGTTCATCTCGTCGCTCGGCGGGGTGATGGTGTTCCCGTTCTACGGCGTCTACCACGCGAGCAAGCACGCGCTCGAGGGATTCGGCGAGGGGCTGTGGCACGAACTGAGGCCGTTCGGGGTGCGGGTCAAGCTCATCGAGCCCGGCTACGTGGACACGCCCATCTACGACACCTTCAAGGACGCGAAGACGATCGACGAGACGCAGCCGGCGTACCGGCCGTACGTGAAGTCGATCGTGGAGTTCACCAACGCCATCACCTCACGCACGACGCCGGATGACGCGGCCGAGGTCGTCTTCCGCGTGGCGACGGAGCCGGGCGACAGGCTCCGCTATCCGATGGCCGCCTACGCCGCGTTCCTGGTGCGCTGGCGCAGGCTGCTGGGCGACATGTCGGTGATGCGATACGTGAACCGGGTGTGGATGGGGAACCGCTAGCCGGACGGTCGGCGGCTGCCGCGAACACCGCCTGGACCGTCGGCGCCTACCCGCCGAGCATCGTGACGGTCATGACGTGCCGCTGGCCGTCGTCGATCAAGCGAACGCGGTCGCCCTCGACCGCGGCGCCGTCCAGCTCCACGCGCTCCACGCCGCTGTTGACGCCGCGCGGGTTGCGTACGTGGATCTCGTAGACACTGCCCCCCTCGCGAACCTCAGCAGAGAAGCCGTTCCACCGCTTGGGGATGCACGGATCGACACGCAGGAAGCGGGCGGGCGCCTCAGCGTCTGCCACCGAGGCCGCTTCCCCGAGATCCGCCACGGTGCTGATCCCCAGGACTGAGCGGACCGCGGTCTGGTAGAACCACGACGCCGACCCGGTGTACCACGTCCAGCCACCTCGTCCGACGTGGGGTGCGGCCGCGTAGACGTCGGCGGCCACCACATAGGGCTCGACCCGGTAGACGTCCGCAGCCCCACGCGTGAGGGCGTGGTTGATCGGGTTGACGAGGTCGAGGAGGCTGAGCGCCTCGTCGCCGTCGCCCATCAGCGCGTAGGCCATCACCACCCACAGCGCGGCGTGCGTGTACTGCCCGCCGTTCTCGCGGACGCCGGGAACGTAGCCCTTGATGTAGCCCGGGTCGGCGGCCATGTGGTCGAACGGTGGCGCGAGCAGGGCTATCAATCCGTCCTCCCACCGCACGAGCTTCTCCTCGACCGCCTCCAGCGCCCGCATCGCGCGGTCGCGGTTGGAGGAGCCGGCTATCCACGCCCATGCTTGCGCGATGGCGTCGATGCGGCATTCCTCGGCGGAGTGGGTGCCGAGCGGAGTACCGTCGTCGAAGTAGGCGCGGCGGTACCAGGCGCCGTCCCACGCTTCGCGCTCCACGGTGTCCGCGAGCTGGCGGCACCATTCGCGATAGTCCGTCGCGCGCTCCGGCTCGCCCATCGCTTCACATACCGGTGCGAACCGCTTGAGCGTCCGGATCAGGAACCAGGCCATCCACACGCTCTCGCCCGAGCCTCCGATGCCGATGCGGTTCATGCCATCGTTCCAGTCGCCGCCGCCCATCAGCGGCAGGCCGTGCGGGCCCACACCCCGCGACCGCTCCAGCGCGGCGACACAGTGCTCGTAGACGGTCGCGTCGACACCGGCGGACACCGGCACGAGGTACGCGTCCTCGGAGCCGTCGGGCACCTGCGGTCCCGCGATGTAGGGCGTGCGCTCGGCCAGCACCGTGGTGTCTCCCGTGGCTTCCAGATAGTCCGCGGTCACGAACGGCAGCCACACGCGGTCGTCGACGAAATGCGTGCGCACGCCGCGACCCGAGTGCGGCTGCCACCAGTGCAGCACGTCGCCCTCGACGAACTGATGCGAGGAGGCCTCGACGATCTGCGCCCGTGCCAGGTCCGGCCTGGCGAGCATGAGAGCCATCACGTCCTGCAGCTGGTCTCGGAAGCCGAACGCGCCGGACGATTGGTAGAGCGCCGTGCGGCCCCACACGCGACACGCGAGCGTCTGGTAGAGCGCCTGACCGTTCACCATGGCGTCGAGCGCCGGGTCCGGCGTGTTGACCTGGAGCACCCCGAGCAGCGCGTCCCATCGCTCGCGCACCGCCTCCAGGGCCGAGGAGACGGCGTCCGGCTGCCGGTACCGCGCCACCAGGTCCCGCGCGGCGTCCAGGTCGTCCGTCTGCCCCAACAGGAAGTCGACGGTGACGCTCTGACCGGGCTCGACAGGGACCTCGCACATCAGCGCCCCGCAGTTGTCGTGGAAGCGGCCCGTGAGTGCACCGAGGCCGCGACGGTGCATCGCGGCCGGATCCGCCGGGGAGCCGTTGCGGCCCAGGAACTCCGTCCGGCTCGCGGTGTACGACGTGAGCTTGCGGCTGCTCGCCAGGAACGCGACGCGGCCCGGGAAGTCCATGTTGAAGTGGTTGTGCCCGGTCAGCATCCGCGCCTCGGTGTCGTACCGCGTCACGACCCGCTGCTGAGCCTTGGAGCGCGAGTCGCCGAGAGCCCACTCCACGAAGTGCGTGACGGATAGCCTGCGCGGCCGCGTCGTGAGGTTCTTGAGCGTCAGGCGCGCCACTCGCACCGGATCGTCCGCGGCGGCGAACCAAGTGAGCTTGTGATAGACGCCGTGGCTGACGTGCTCGAACGTCGAGTAGCCGCGGCCGTGCCGCACCACGTAGGGTTCGCCGTCGCGCACCGGAGCGGCCGTCGGGCTCCAGAACTGCCCGGTCTCCTCATCGCGGACGTAGAACAACTCGCCGGTGCCGTCGGATACCGGGTCGTTGTTCCAGGTTGTCAGCCGGTTCT
Organism: Coriobacteriia bacterium; assembly: GCA_025361885.1. GTDB lineage: Bacteria > Actinomycetota > Coriobacteriia > Anaerosomatales > PALSA-660 > JANYJF01. Next base: position 17,175 of record JANYJF010000006.1, on the reverse strand, counting down.
CGTGGCTGTTGAGCGCCCACGTGCAGCCTACCCCCGCTTCAGAGACCATCGTGCCGAACTCAGGCGAAGCCATGACGTTGATCCATGGCGCCGGCGTCGTCTCTTCGCCGTCCAGGACGATCACGTACTCGCCAGTCTCGCCGTCGATGCCGCCGTACCCGTTGTCGAAGTTGAGGACCGGCCGGTCGAAGCGGGCTGCCGGGTAGGTATCCGGCGCCCGCCGGGGCACGAGCGGGTCGGGGAGCTCGGGCCGGATGCCGCGCTGGTCGAGCTGGATGCGCAACGGCCCGCGGTCGCCCTGAAGGACCGCGCGCGCCACCGAGTGCAGCAGGTTGGCGACGTCGCCCGGCATCTGGTCGGCGTTGCGGAGGAACACTCCCCCCGGCTTGTCCATCAGTTGCAGCGCGTGTCCCGTCCGCACGAGCATGTGGAGACGACCGTCGAGTTCCGAGATGTAGGCGCTCGGCCGGGTGTTCAGTATCACGAGGTCCGACACGAACCCCTTGTGGCGCCAGTACTGGTGAGCCAGCAGCAGTTGGCGCACAAGTGGCGTCTCTTCGAGCCGGTCGATCTTCACGAGAAGAATGGGGTTGTCTCCCGAGATGCCGATCGACCACAGCCCGTCCATCGTTAGAGTCGGCTCGACCTTCGTCTTGACCTTGAGCGGCGAGACGTTGTCGGTCAGCAGCAGGCGCGATGCGAGTCGCTGGAACGCGACAGCCTCGTCCGGGGTGATCCCCAGGTCGCGCAGTTCGATCTGGCTCGTGCCCCATGCCAGGTCGATGGCGCGCTGAGCGTTGCGGATGTCGCGGTGCTTCTCGGCGCAGCGCAGTGCCTCTTCGCGGGTGTGCGCCACACCGGTGGCGAACGCGACGCGGGCGTTGTCGCCGGACTCGATGCGCACGGTCTGCCGTATCGACGCCACCGGATCGAGCACCGGTCCCACCGAACCGGACAGCGGCTCGCCATCGTAGACCGCCCGCGGATGAGCGGGGGTCCGCAGCCGTCCCAGGAACGCCGCGCGGTCGGTCTCGTACGACCACTCGCATGGATCCTCCGCCTCGCACGCCAGCGTGTGGAAACCCCAGACGCGCTCCTCCTCGGACGAGCGGGGGCGGCGAGAGAACAGGAGGGTGCGCAGGTCGTCGACCGCCTCGGTCTCCACGAACAGGTTGGAGAACGCCCGGTGCGCCTGGTCGGCCCCCTGCGGCGACAACGCGATCTCGAAGTACGACGTGAGGTCGAGTTCCACGGCCTCGCGCCCGTGGTTGGTGATGGTCAGCCGGCGGATCTCCACGTCGTCCTCGGGCGAGACGACCACCTCGGTGTAGGTCTCGATGGACCCGTCGAGCCGGCGGTACTCGGCGCGGTCCGCCGTGAAGATGCAGTGGTAGTCGTCGGCCTCGACACAGGTCGGCTGGTGGGCGTTGGACCACACGTCGCCCGAGGTGGTGTCACGGATGTAGATGAACTGGCCCCAGCAGTCGCGGGTGATGTCCTCGCGATAGCGGGTGACCGAGCTGCCTTCCCACCGGCTGTAGCCACCCCCGGCGTTGGTGACCATGACGGAGTAGCGCCCGTTGGACAGGAAGTGTGTGGCGGGTGTCGCCGTGTGCGGTGTCGGATATGAGCGGGCGACGGGAGGCGGCAGCTCCCGTTTGGCGCGCACGAACTCGACCTCCTCGACATGTGGCGAGGCCGGCCGGACGTGCCGCGGCACGCGCTCCTGCAGGAGCAGCTCCGCCGACTCCACCATCGGGTCCGCGTGGAAGCGCTCGCGCATCCGCATCCCGGTCAGCTCGTTGCCCAGCGCGACGAAGCCCATGCCCTGGTGATGCGCCATGTACGTCTTGACCACCGCCCGCCGCTGACCGGCGGGCACGCGTCCCGGCGTGTAGTCGAGCGACTCGTAGTAGCCGAACCGGCCCTCGGCGCCCTCCTCGGTCAGCCTCGCGAGATTGGCGAGCGCCGCGGAGTGATCGATCTGCATCGCCAACAGCGTCGCGTACGGGGCGATCACGACGTCGTCCGACAGGCCACGCTTCAGTCCCAGGCCGGGGACGCCGAACGCTTGGTATTGGTAGGTGAGCTCGGCGTCCTTCGCGTTGAACGCCGACTCGGAGACACCCCACGGCACGCCCCGTTCGCGGCCGTACTCGATCTGCCTTCGCACGACAGCCTCGTACGTGTCGTCGAGCAGCGTGCCGGGCCAGGTGCGCATCACGAGCGGCGGCATCAGGTACTCGAACATCGAGGCGCTCCACGACAGCAGCGCGTAGGAGCCGTCGGTGCGCGTCAGGGCGCGGCCCAGCCGGAACCAGTGCTCCTGCGGCAGCTCGCCCTTCGCGATAGCCAGGAACGAGGCCAGCCGGCACTCGGAGGCCAGCATGTCGTAGTAGGAATCGTCGAGGCGGCCCTCGGCGGTGTTGAAGCCGATGGAGAACAACTCGCGGCCGGGGTCGTAGAGCATCGCGAAGTCGGTGTGCTCCCACATCTCGGTCGCCATGTCGGCCAGGAGCAGCAGACGGGCGAAGAGTGCGCCGGCCCGAGGCCGCCCTGTGATGATGCCTTCGCGCAGCTGAAGCGCCCATGCGGCCGAGATCTCCCGGACGGTCGCGCTGTCGCCTGGCGGCTCGGCAGCGATCGACGCCAGCGTCACGAGCTCGTCCCCGAGGCCTTCCGCGAGATCCCTCAGGCAGGGAACGCCGAAGAGCAGGGGAGCGAGGTGGGCGGCGCGCGGGTCGGCGGCGACGGCAGCGGGGACTTCGGCGAGTTGCCGCGCCCATGGGGCGCACGTGTCGACATCCTCGACGAACCGTGTCACAGCTGCCGCCGCGTCGCCCAGCGAGCCGTCGATGTGCACGCGGGCGACCGCATTCGCGCCGAGCGCGTCTCCCGCCGCGGGCAGCGTGTCCGAGACGCGCGCGATGTCATCGAGCAGGCGCGCCCACGTGCCGAGATCGGTCGGGGTCTTTGCCAGTCGCACGCGGCGAAGCAACTCCTCGACCCGCCCGCGCAGCCGGTCGACTTCGGCGGCCGGCGTCAGCTCGGTGCGGTGTTGGAGCAGGTCCTCGAGCGCAAGCAGCAGGGTGTCGGCGATGCCCGGCAGCGCCTGCGGTCCTATCAGCGGCGCTTCGGCGAGCTGCCGCAGCCCCTGCCGCAGCGCGAGAAGGTGTCCGGCCAGGTTGCCGGAATCCACGGTGGAGACATACGTGGGTCGCAGCGGCATCATGGAAGTGGTCTCGTACCAGTTGTAGAAGTGTCCGCGGAACCGCTCCAGGCCCGCCATCGTCTCCATGGTGCGGGAGGTGCGGCTGATCAGCTCCGAGTGAGACACGTAGCCCAGGTCGTGCGCGGTGAGCCCCGCGATGAGCTGAAGTCCCATGTTGGTGGGGGAGGTGCGGTGCGCGATCTCGCCCTTGGGGTCCTCCTGGTAGTTGTCCGGCATGAGCCAACGGTCCTCGGCCGAGAAGAACGCCTCGAAGAACCGCCACGTCTTGCGAGCCACGCGGCGCATGAGCACGATGTCCTCGACGGACGGCTCCGCGGCCTCGGGCCGCTCGATCGGACGTGAGATCGCCCAGCCCACGACAGGGGAGAGCGACCAGGCGAGCAGCGCCGTGGCCAGCCATACCCGCGACTGCGGTACGAACAGGAGGGCCGGCGCGGACATGGCCCACACGAGCGCGATGCCGCGCCACATGGCTGCGTAGTGTGCGGAGATAGTGGTTCCCGCCGAGCGCTCGGCCTCCTCGGCCGTGGTCCACTCGAGGAGGCCTCGCCCGCTCACGTACATCCGCCACAGCGCCCGCACCGCGGCGTCGATGCGCAGGTACGCCTCGTTCGGCAGCGTCGCGAATGAGACGGCCACCCGCAGTGTGTCGCCCTTGAGGTCGGACCACACGGGGCGCAGCACCTCGCGAGCTGCGATGCCGCGGGGCCGCATCAGCAGCGAGTCGAGCGCGTGGCTATACGCCGGGAACAGCACGATGGCCGCCAGCGAGACCGGCCACACCCACGACGGGTGCGGGATCAGCAGCCAGCCTGCCGCACCGAGCACCAGCAGGGACATGGGCAGCAGGCTGCGTCGCAGGTTGTCGATGATCTTGAAGCGGTGCAGCCGCGAGAGCGGGTTGCGGTACCGCTCGCCCCCTTCGCCCGACACCCAACGCGCCAGCCACGGCAGAGTCTGCCAGTCGCCGCGGATCCAGCGGTGCATGCGCGCGCCGGCCGCCAGGTAGCTCGCGGGCTGATCATCGAGCACCTCGAGGTCCGAGACCAGTGCCGTGCGAAGGAAGTTGCCCTCCATGAGGTCGTGCGACAGCAGCCGCTCCTCGGGGAACCGTCCATCGAGCACCGCGTTGAAGACGTCGACCTCGTAGATGCCCTTGCCCGTGAACGAGCCTTCGCCGAAGACGTCCATGTACGTGTCGGAGACGGCGCCCGCATACGGGTCGATGCCGGTGGAGCCCGCGTTCATCCGCGCGAACACCGACTTGCCCGCGGACGGCAGTGTGACCCCCACGCGGGGCTGCACGAGGCCGTATCCGGAACTCACGAGCCGGGAGCCCAGGTCGAGGCGGGCGCGGTTCAGCGGGTGCGCGATCGTCGCGATCGCCTTGGCCGCGGCGTCGCGAGGCAGGATCGTGTCGGCGTCCAGCGTCATCACGAACGTGACACCCGGCAGGAACGACGCGTCGCCCATGACAGTCGTGAAGGAGGTGTCGGTGGTGCCGCGCACGAGGCGGCTGAACTCGGTGAGCGCGCCGCGCTTTCGCTCCCAGCCCATCCAGACCTGCTCCGACTGGGACCAGCGCCGCGCCCGGACGAACACATGGAACGGCCCCGAGCCGCCGCCGTGCTTGTCATTGAGCTCGGCGACGCCGTCGACGGCGGCTCGCAGGATCGCCTCGTCAGCGGGCGTCGACTCCCCGTGGGCGGCGCGCAGGTCACCGATCAGCGCGAAGTGGATGTTCGGATCGCTGTTCGCGAGGCGCGCGACCTCCAGGTTGTCGAGCACACGGCGAACAGCGCCGGGCGAGGTCAGCAGTGTCGGTACCACCACGATCGTGCGATGTGCGTCCGACACCGGGTTCTCATGATCGAGTTTGGGCATGACCCGCGGCGGCCAGATCACGGACGCCACGCGGTTGGTGACGGTGAGGGCCAGGTCGGACAGGGGGATGAGCGACAGCAGCATCAGCGGCAGCGCCGCGAGCCAGCTCGCGCCCTCGGAGCGCGCGTACACACCGAGCAGGACAGCCAGTGCGAGCGTGAAGAGCGTGAGCATCCCCCAGTAGATGGTGCCGTGATGCGACAGCGGACCGCGGTGCGCGCGCTCCCGGCTCCGCGGGTCGTACCGCATCTGCTTCTCGAAGTCGTACCTGCCGCCGCTGATGAGGTACCAGCCCACATGCCCCGTCACCAGGTCCGAGGCATCGCGAGAGATCGACTCGTCGGCGCGCTCGACGGCGGCCTGTGCGACCTCCAGCTCGCTGGATGGGCACCGCCGTGCGAGCGCCTCGATGGCGTGGCGGTACCGGTCACGGCTCACGAAGTCCATGACTGCGTAGATCCCCGCGGGGTCGCGGCGAAGCTCGCTCTCCACCAGGCTGCAGCGCTCGAAGAACGCGTGCCAGTCGGAGGCCGTGATGAACCGCATCGACGTGATGGCGTTGGCGATCGAGACCTGGTCCGCCGCCTGCCGCTGATGGGCCGACTGCGTCAGGGAATCCAACGTAGCGTCGAGCTTGGCCACGCGACGGTCGATCCACCTCGAGATAGGCCCGATGTCGGTCTCGAGGTCCTGCACTCGTGAAGAGAGACGGATGATGAACGCTGGCAGCGAGGCGACCGGTTCGCGCCCCATCTCCTTGAGCATGTCGGGTACCGAGACCGGCCGGTCTTGCAAAGCGGTGGCGAAGTCGTCGGCCCAAGCCTCGGCCTCGCGCTCGGCGGACTGCGAGACGGCCACGGTGCTCGCCAGGCGTCGCAGGTTCTCAACGAGCGCGATCCTCAGCACGATCGGGACGGCCCACACCTCGCCGATCTGCAGCGGCGAGACTTCCTGGAAGGCCATGATGAAGCGCTCGAGCTGGTCCACTTCCAGACGCGAATCGGTGTGCGAGAGAAGGACCTCGGCCGCTTGGTACACGCGGGGATAGCCCTTCAGCTCGCCCGACGTCAGCCGGGGGAGCTCCACCCCGTACTCGGGCGGCAGGTCGTCGAGCACCAGGCGCACCTGCTCCTCGACGAGGTAGTAGTTGTCGAGCAACCACTCCACCGACGGCGACACGGCGGAGGACTCGCGTGCCTGGACCGACATCGTCCGGTTGAACACCGCGAGCGCGGCGGCTGCGCGGGTGAGCATGCCGAGCAGGGGCGTGGACACGGCCGAGGGCGCAACGACACGTTCCTGGTTGGCGGCCAGAGCGCGCGCCGCGGCGGCGAGACGGTCGACACTCAGGAGCTCCCCGCGAAGAGGTTCGTCGATGTCTCGACGGGCACCGAGCAGGGGCGACACCGGTGTCCGGCGAGTCGTTTCGCGGCGCTGGTCCAAGCGGTCACACCACCCAGTGTCCGGGGCTCGTCGCACGTAACGATCGGGAGATTCGCCGCGCGGGCGCGCGATTGGTCGCACTATTGCTTAGATAGGATACCCGAACGGAGCCCGGACCGGCCCCGCCCCAGTTCACAGCCTGATACCCAATGGGGTATGCTTCGAGTACAAACATCTCTGCGTCAGGAGCGTCCGCTACATGAACAAGAAGCTGCTCGTATGGATCGTGGCCGCTCTCGCGATCTGCGCCGTGATAGCACTGCTGATCCTACCGGCGTCCGGGAGCCGGGGCTCAGCGTCCTCGGGCGCCTTCCCCGCCAGCAAGCAGGTGAGCAACTCCGAGCTGCGGGACCTCATCGCCAAGGGGGTTCGGCTGGTCGACGTCCGCACGGCGGCGGAATTCGGTGGCGGCCACATCGCAGGCTCCGAGAACGTGCCGATCGATGCGCTGCCGACGCAGTCCGCCTCGTGGGACAAGACCAAGCCGATCGCCGTGTACTGCGCCACGGGCGCGCGGTCGCTCAACGCATACCAGTACCTGGTCGCTCAGGGATTCCAGCGCGTCTACGACCTGTCACAAGGCGTCGCCGCCTGGGACGGGCAGCTCACGCGCGACAAGACGGTCGCCGCTCCCGCCGCCGGTGCCAAGGTGGCCACGAACGGCAAGCCGCTGTTCATCGACTTCTTCTCGCCCAGTTGACCCACCTGCATCGCGATGAAGCCTGTGGTCGACAGGCTCAAGGAAGAGTACGCGGGCAGGATCGAGTTCCGCCGCTTGGACACGACGGCCGGAGACCCCGAGGTCGATCGGCTCGCCAACCAGTTCCAGATCCAGTACGTGCCGACGTTCGTGTTCGTCAACGCTGACGGGACGACGTCGGACCTGCTGGTCGGCGGCACGACCGAGACCGTGCTGCGCGCCAAGCTGAACGCGCTCAAGTAGCGTCCGACGCGCGACCACGTTGCGCCCTCTTCGTGGGTCCACCCGCGGGTGCGTGCTCTAGCCGGACGTGTCCACCGTCGCCTTGCGCTCCACACGATGCCATCCCACACGACTGCCCTTGATGGCGTTGGCCATCGATCGCCAGACCACGAAGTACATCAGCTGCCGGTAGAAGAAGCGCTGGAAGAACAGCCACAGCAGCAGCGACCAGTCCTCGTCACGTTCGAGCGCGAAGGCGATGATCGCAGTCAGGAAGTCGAGCGCGACGAAGAGGGCGTAGTAGAAGAGAACGTGGTCGAAGGCCTGCATGTTGAAGTCCAGCGGGTGTTGCACGCGCTGCAGCCACAGACCCGCAAGTGACGTGATCATCATCAGGTCCATCAGTGGCGAGACCAGCGGGAAGAACACCTGGAAGGTCATGACGTTCGGCATCGCGACGAGCCCGAGAGCGCCGTACTTGGGCCGCAGCGCAGCATCGCGGTTCTTCCAGAACGTCTGGAGGGTGCCGAACACCCAGCGGTGACGCTGCTTCGCGAGTCCGAGCACCGTGTCAGGAGCCTCGGTGAAGGCCACGGCGTCGTCCTCGTAGGCGATCCGGTAGCCGAGACGAAGCACGCGCAACGTGAGGTCCGCATCCTCGGCGAGTGTGTCGTCGGTGAAGCCGCCTGCCTCGATCACGAGATCCCGTCGCCATGCCCCGATGGCGCCGGGAACCACGGTGATGCAGTTCAGGAGGTCGAAGGCCCGGCGGTCCAGGTTCTGGTTGGTGATGTATTCCAGCGCCTGCCAGCGCGTGAGCAGGTTGACCCGGTTGCCCACCTTGGCGTTGCCCGCCACCGCCCCCACCCGCGGGTCCGCGAAATGGCGCACGAGCTTGCCGATGGCATCCGCACGGAAGAGGGTGTCGGCGTCCATGCCGATGACGATCTCGCCGAGCGCCCGCTCGATGCCGAACTCGAGCGCGGCGGCCTTACCTCCGTTTGGCTTGGTGAAGACGCGCACGCGGGCGTCGCCGGCGAAGGCCGCGCGCGCTGCGGCAGCCGTGGCGTCGGTGGACCCGTCGTCCACGACGAGCACCTCGAATCGCGCGTAATCGCTCGCCAGCAGGGCTTCGACCGAGGCGACGACCACCATCTCCTCGTTGTGGCACGGGACGATGGCGCTCACGAGCGGGCGGAATGCCGGGTCGAAGGGCCGGCGCCGCTTTGAGTGGTCGCGGATGCGCTCGGCGATGGCCAGGGCGCCCACGAACGCGAACCGCGCGACACCGAGGACCACGCCGGTGATGAACAGCCAGTAGAGACCGACGGTGGCCCAGTCCAGCAGCCCGAATGCCGCGCCGTTGAAGCTCGCGATCGCCAGCTGGCTTGCGGGCACTGGCGGCATGACGGCCCCTCGAGGCAGCCCCACGAGGTCGGAGACGGTCACGAGCTGGTACCCGCGCTTCTTGAGTTCGCGGATGATGCCCGGCAGTGCCGCCACCGTCTGCGACCGGTCGCCGCCACCGTCGTGGAGCAGAACGACCTGTCCGCGGCTGGCGACTATCTGGTCGACCGTGCGCTTCACGATGGTGCTCGAGCCCGGCCGCGCCCAGTCGTTGGGGTCGACGTGCATCGCCACGGTGTAGTAGCCGAGCCCGCTGACCGTCTGCAACGGGCGGACCCGCGATGCCGTGTCCGGCTCCACGTCCTGGGCGTACGGTGGGCGGAACAGGACCGATCGCATGCCGAGACGGCTCTGCAGCAGCCGGTCCGTCGCGTCGAGCTGAAGCTTGACCTGCTCGGGCGGGATCGCCGCGATGTCGGGATGCGAGTAGGTGTGGTTGCCGATCTCGTTGCCGGTATCGATTATCCGGTGCAGGATACCGGGCTGCGTGTCGGCGTTCATGCCCACCACGAAGAACGTCGCGTGCGCCTCGTTGAGGTCCAGTATGTCGAGGATCTTCGGAGTCCACGTGGGGTCGGGGCCGTCGTCGAAGGTCAGGGCGATCTTCTTGGGGTCCGAGCCGCCCCAGCGCGTGACTACGTAGGGCTGCGCGTACTTGTCGACCTTCTCGTCCGTCACCAGATTGAGCTTCGGGTCGAACTGGAGCTCGCGCCCGCCGTGCACGGGCTTGCCCGTGACGCGGAGGATCTCGCCTTTGCCCACGTAGGCGACCGAGTTGTCGACGTCGAGCGGCTCGAGTGTGTCCGCCACGCCGCGAGACAGACGGTCGCGCGCCTTCAGGACCCGCCACAGCGTCGGGTCCTCGGCGCCAAGGCGCCACACGGCGTAGCCGCCGGGCCGACTGCCAGCCGTGGACGCGATCTGGTCGAACGCGGTCACCGCGTCCAGCAGCCACACGTGGTGCGGCACGCCCTGCGCGTCGGTGTAGTCGAAGTACGGGTTGAGGCTCGCGCGGTCCATCGCCAGAGTGGTCCCAGCGGCATGCGCCGTCGCGATCGCCTGGTCGAAGGTGATGGGGGTGGCGGCCGGCTGTCCCGCCGCCCAGTCGTATCCGTAGGAGCCGAGACCCACGACCATCTTGTCGGCTGGGACGTCGGCGAGACGGGCGTGCACAGAGTCCGTGAACCACTTCTGCGACGCGACCGGACCGGGGTCCGAGGTCGACGCGTGCTCGTCATACGCCATGAGCACGAGATAGTCCGCATGGCGGGACAGGGACCGGTAGTCGAACGCGGGGTCGTTGAGCGGCACCGATTCGGCCACGGTCAGGCCGAATGGGTGGAACCGAGCATGCAGTTCGGACATGAAGGCACTCAGCCCAGAGCGGCTGCCGGGCGAGAGGTTCTCGAAGTCGATGTTGATGCCCGCGAACCCGTTGCCTCGCACCCAGCCCAGCAGGTCCGCGATGAGAGAGGCTCGGCCGGCGGGAGAGTCGAGCGTCAGCTCCAGGTCCGCGTTATCCCAGTTCTGCAGCGCCTGGCTGTAGTTGTTGACGAGAGGCACGATCTGCAGCCGAGGCCGGTTCGTCTTGATGAACGCCACGGCTTTGGCCTGCGCCACCGGATCGTCCGTGGAGATGGTGCTGCCTGGTCCGGACACGTGGAGCCACTCAGGGGTCAGTGTGTCGATGCCACCGATGTGCGTCTGCAGCGACTGGAACGAGGCGTCGTCCCAGTTCACGTAGAAGCCGATGAGGCGGGAGTGGTAGCCAGGGCCGGTGGCACGCAGCGCCGCCGGCTCGATACCTCCCGCGGCCTGCTGGGCGACCATGAGGGCCTCGCGCGCCTGACGGTAGTCGGCCTCGCGAAGGCGGCCGACGGCGGACAGTGGCGGTCGGGGCAGGTGCGCCGTCTTCGGAAGGCCGTCGATCTGCTTGAGACCGATGGCGGGGAGCACGGGGTTGGCGATGATGCTGACCACTGCCACGCCGACGAGCACGGAGAGAACGAGGGCGAGCGCATATGCCACGGCCCGGATCCATCGCCAGCGGCGGCGGTCCGGGTCGTGGAACACGATGGGTGTCTTGAGGGGAGAGGCGGTCATCGTGTTCGGTTGAGCACGGGGCGTGCCGAAGGGGCGCGCGGGAGGGCCGCACGCCCCTTCGGGTATCCTTCACCGCCGGTCGTTGGGGGCCGGGTCCGGCGGATGGGGTCCTTGCGACGCCGCTACAGCGCTTCCGAGCCCGATTCGCCGGTGCGGACGCGTATCACCTCCTCGACTGGCGACACGAAGATCTTGCCGTCGCCGATCCGCCCCGTCCGGGCCGCCGCCACGATGGCCTCGGTGGCGTCCTTGACCTCGTGGTCGTTGACGACGGCGACCACGGAGACCTTGGGGAGCAGGTCGATCGTGTACTCCTGGCCGCGCCACTGCTGCGTGATGCCCTTCTGGATGCCGTGACCTTTGACCTCGGTGACGGTCAGGCCCGCGTGACCGAGTCCCACGAGCGCATCCTTGACGCCGTTGAGCGATTCCGGGCGGACGATCGCCTCTATGCGCTTCATCTACACCTCACCTCCAGCGGTCACGGGCGACGCCACATGTGCCGAAGCGGGGTGTGCCGGGCCGTTGGAGACCTCGGTCCCGGAACCACCGCCGAGGGTGGACGAGCCGGCGAAGTCGGGGTAGGCGAGCACGCCCATCTCGGTGGCGTCCAGGCCGGCGAGCTCGTCTTCAGCCGTGGAGCGGATGCCACCTGGCTGCAGCCTGTCTTGGAGCTTGAAGAACGTCCAGCCCAAGCCGAACGCCCACGCGACGACCACGACGACCGCGATGAGCTGCGCCCCGAGCTGGCCGAAGCCGCCGCCGTAGAAGAGGCCCTTGACCGCGCCGGAGACACCGTTGAAGCCGTCCCCATAGGTGCCGTCGGCGAACAGACCGAGGGCGATCATGCCCCACAGGCCGTTGAAGCCGTGGACGGCCACGGCGCCTACCGGGTCGTCGGCCTTGAGGACTCGCTCGACGAACACGACGCCGCCGACCACCAGCACGCCGGCGATTAAGCCGATGATCACTGCCCCTGTCGGGTTCACGAAGGCGCAGGGGGCCGTGATGGCCACGAGGCCGGCCAGCATGCCGTTCGCGATCATCGACGGGTCTGGATTGCCCCACAGCTTCCACACCAGCATCCAAGCCGCGAACGAGCCGGCCACGGCGGCGAGGATGGTGTTCGTGATGATCATGGTGAAGCGGAAGTCGGTGGCGGCAAGGGTGCTCATGCCGTTGAAGCCGATCCACCCGAACACGAGCACGATTGTGCCGAGGATGGCCATCGGGATGTGGTGACCCGGGATCGCGTTGGGCGAGCCGTCCTTGTTGAACTTGCCGATGCGCGGCCCGATCACGAGGATGCCTGCAAGCCCGACGAAACCGCCGATGGCGTGCACGACCGAGGAGCCGGCGAAGTCCAGCACCCCGTGCCCGAGGCCCACGTTGACGCCGAGCTTGGCGAGCCAGCCGCCGCCCCACACCCACATGGCGTAGACGGGGTAGATGATGCCGGCCATCCACGCGCCGTAGATGGCGAACGCCGAGAACTTCCACCGCTCGGCCATCGCACCGGTGGGGATGGTGGCCGAGGTGTCCATGAACACGAGCTGGAACAGGAACATGGCCGCGATGCCGACGTCGTACGAGGACCCGCCGAGCAAGAAGCCCTTCGTGCCGAAGATGCCCCAACCCTTGGCCACCTCGAACACGCCGGACAGGCCGCCTGCGCCGCCGAGCGTACCGAGCGCGCCTGCGCCGCCCATCTGCAGCCCGAAGCCGACCAGCCAGTACACGAGCGCGCCGATGGTGAAGATGCCGAGGTTCATCCCGGCCACGTAGGCGGCGTTCTTGGCGCGGCAGAAGCCGGTCTCCACGAGCATGAAGCCCGCCTGCATGAAGAAGATGAGCGCCACGCCCACGATCACGAAGAACATGTTCGTGCCGACCTTGAGGTGCCCGAGGTCCTGGGCGATCTCGGCGACCGTGGGGCTTCCGGCGGTCTTGGCGACCACATCCACTGCTGTGCCCGTGGCGCTTCCCGTGGGGTCGCCGGCCGACGCCGCATATGCGATGCCGACCATGAGGAACACGCCGAGAACGGCCAGGATGGCCGAGCGCACGGCGGCCTTCCTCAGGATGCCGGGGAGCTCCCGGCGGGCGAGATCGAAGTCGAACCATCTGCTCAACGTACACACCTCCTTGAGGGTCCGCGACCGGCCGGACGGCCGGTCGCGTGCGGTCATGGGTGCCGTACGTCGTTGGACGGCGATGCGACGCCTGTGGGTCCCGCGCGTGGTTCGGCGTCGCGATGACAACCGTACGGGGCGCTGGTTTCTGGCGCGTTTCGTCGCGAGGAAGTTTGGATGAATCGTAGGTTTCGTGGCTGAGAGCGGAGTCTGCCGCAGAGGCTGGGTATACGAGGAGGAGGCCTCTGGGGCCTACCGGGCGCACGTCGGGACCACATGATGGAGGCGACTCATGGCAACGAAGAAGATCGGCCTTGTCATCACGCACGCGGGCGACGACCCCGAGGTCGCTACGCTGCCCTTCATGATCGCGACCGTCGCCCAGACGATGGACGTCGAGCCGTTCATCGTGCTGCAGGGTGAGGCGGTCCGCCTGGCCATCAAGGGATACGCTGAAGACGTCCGCGCCGAAGGGCTCTCTCCGCTCGAGGACCTGCTCGGCGCCGTCCTCGCCTCAGGTGTCCACATCATGGTGTGCTCGCCGTGCCTGGCCACCCGCGGGTACACGGAAGATGACCTGCGCGAGGGCTGCTACGTCGGCGGCGCGGCCAAGATCGTGGAAGCCATGCTGGAGTGCGAGAACTTCCTGAGCTACTGAGCGAGGGACTCCGCGGCTTGGCGCGTTCGTCAGCCGCGCGGCTCGAACGCGATCGCGGCGGAGTTGATGCAGTAGCGGAGGTGGGTGGGCGCGGGGCCGTCGTCGAAGACGTGGCCCAAGTGTCCCTCGCACACCGCGCAGCGCACCTCGGTGCGCACCCTCCCGAACGTCGCGTCGCGATGCTCCGTGACCGCATCGGGCTCGATCGGCTCTCCGAAGCTGGGCCATCCGCAGCCCGAGTGGAACTTGGTGTCGGAGGAGAACAGCTCCGAGGAGCAGCCGGCACAGCGATAGACCCCGGGCTCGAACACGTCGGTCAGCTCGCCGGCGAACGGCGCGTCGGTGCCGGCGCGCCGCAACACGCGGAACTGCGCGGGCGTGAGCAGTGCTCGCCACTCGTCGTCGGTCCTGATGATCTTATCTCGCATGACGGGTACCTCGATCCGGTGTGCTGGCGACGAGCGCGTGCGCTCGTCTGTCCACTCTCCTACATGTGCCCACTTCCGCGGGAGAAAGCGGCGGTCAGCAGGTGGTCGCTCCCCTCGGCAGAGAGCCCGAACAGGCCGATCTCGCGCTCCAGCTGGCCGCGGGAGCCGCCGCCGTCCAGGTAGCCGTTGACTCGAGCGGCCGCGGACGACTCGCGAAGGTCCGCGTCCGCCGGGTACATCGCGCGGAACTCGGCGGCCAGCGCGCGATCCGAACGCAGCCTGTACTTCTGATGGTAGTCCTCGGCGAGCCAGAAGTGCCGCAGTGGCTCGATGCGCGTGGTGACCTGTCGCCCGATACTGGACTCGAAGCGGTCGCGGGACTCTAGCGCGATGCGCAGCTGCTCATCGTCATGCGCCAGGACCACGGACGCGTACTGGGTGGAGTACGACGGCTGCGTGGGGTCGTGGGACAGCCAGAAGGCGTCGAGCAGGTCGCGATAGTCCACGCGCTGCGGGTCGAAGTCCACCTGGAACGACTCGGAGTGGTCGCCCAGACGATGGTATGTCGGTGATTGGATAGCGCCACCGGCATAGCCGACGCGCGTGCGCCATACGCCCTCGATGAGCCCGAACCGGGCATCGGGTCCCCAGAATCAACCTGAGGCGAAGGTGGCCGTCTCAAGGCGTGCGGGAATGCGCGAGTCGAGGGCGGGGGCAGGACGCGTGGCGTCCGAGACACGGACTCCCGGACGGGTGAGGAGAGAGCGGAGTTGCATCGTCTGTGTGTCCCTTCGTGTGGGTAGAGCGGAATGAGCAAGCCGCGCGCCAGAGTCGGCCGGCCGGAGGCTCGGATGAGGGAGGCTGCGGCAGGGCGTCCGCCGGGGGAGGCGTGGTATCATTCCTGCCGCACGGGGACGTAGCTCAGTTGGGAGAGCATCGGCTTTGCAAGCCGAGGGTCGAGGGTTCGAGCCCCTTCGTCTCCACCAAGAAAACCGCAGGCCGGTAGCCCGAAGGGGCTGCCGGCCTGTCGTGGTAGAGAGTCGTCGCGGCGACAGCGTCCTCGCCAAGTGTTAATCTCATTATGAAGTAATAATAAGAGTTGGAGGAGGACGAAATTGGTCCGCAAGCCTGAACCCGCTCCGCCGAGTGTGTCGCTGCCGGCGGAACTCCTGGAACTCCCGGTGCTGTCTGAGCTTCTTGAGGTGTTCCGCAAGGTCAACAAGGAGTACTTGTACTGGGACCGATTCAAGCAGCAGTCCCTCCCAGAGGGTGTGAAGCCAGAAGATGCATGGCGACTGCTGAAGTTTGCTCGGGGCTTGAACCGCCGAGTTACCGGAATCAGGGACGACGCCGAGGGAGGTCCTTTCTGGTACACGCGCACCGAGGAGATCGACCGAGCTCTCATGGTTGTTGATCAGCAGGCGGGCGGCAACGTCTCGTCGTCGGTCAGCGATCTAACAACTCACGCCAAGAGGCGGTATCTGATCAGTTCGCTGATGGAGGAGGCGATCGCCTCGAGTCAGATCGAGGGCGCAGCCACCACTCGGCGCAACGCGAAGGAGATGCTGAGAACCAGACGGGCTCCCCGCGACCGTTCAGAGCAGATGATCCTGAACAACTACACCACAATCTCGAAGATCAAGGATCTGTGTGGCGAGCCATTGACACCTGAACTCATCCTTCGGCTGCAAGAATCGTTGACGAATGACGCCCTAGATCATCCCGATGACTGTGGCCGATTCAGGTGCGATACCGACGACATCGTGATATCGGCTGGTAGCGCTGGGTCGAATCAAGTCCTTCATGTTCCCCCACCAGCGTCGTCGATCAAGCCGGAGATGCTTCGAATCTGTGCGTACGCGAACGATGACACTTCAGAGTTCGAGCACCCGGTCCTGAAAGCAATCATTCTTCACTTCTGGCTCGCGTATCTCCACCCCTTCGCTGACGGCAACGGGAGAACGGCCAGGGCGGTCTTCTACCTGTATATGCTGAAGAAGGGCTATTGGCTGTTTGAATACCTCTCGATATCGAGGGTGATCAAGAATCGCGAGGCGCAGTACTACAGATCGTTCCTCTACTCGGAGTCCGACGACAATGACCTCACATACTTCCTGACCTTCAATCTGCACGCGATAGAGCAGTCCTTGAAGGAACTCTGGGAGTACTTGGACAGAAAGTCGAAAGAGGATTCTGCCTTGATAACGCGGCTAGAAAGAGAGCCTTCGCTCAACTACAGGCAGCGAGCGATTCTGGTGCGGGCATTGCGGGAGCCCGATACTGAGTTCTCCATTGAGTCTCACCAGGTATCCCACAACGTGTCGTACGGCACGGCACGCAATGATCTCTTGGGCTTGGAGAGTAGGGGATACTTGGCGAGAGGCAAGCGGGGGCACGAGTACGTGTTCCGAGCGGTTGACAATCTAGGAACGCAACTGGACTAGAGATACGGTTGACCGACCCAACTCTCAAGTTATTCTCAATTCCCTTGAAATTTGAGAACACAGCCATGACAGTGGGCGCCGAACGTCTTGTCGCCCGACTCTCGGGGTCGCGTGGGAGTTTGACGGAGAGCCTGCCGAGGGTAGAGCCCTTCTGCTGCTGCTGCTGATCGAGGCGGCGGCACAGACGGCGGTCGAGTCCGATACTGACGCCGAGCGGCCTTCAGCGCCGCAGGATTCTCGAGGAGGTCCGTGCACATGTCCGCCACCGAAGTGTTCGCGAAAGACCGCATCGTCACCGCGCTGCGCTACTGGGTCCCCCTGGCGGTGGCGGTCACTGGGCTGGTGCTGCTGGTCCATCTGGCGGCGCAGCAGGACCTGCGGATGGGCGCAAACGACGTGCCGGCGCAGATCGCACAGGACACCGCCGCGTCGATAGCCAAAGGCTCCGAGCCGTTCACCGTCACGGGCAAGGATGACGTGGACATCTCCGCGAGCCTTTCGGCTTGGACGCTGGTGTTCGAC
>JANYJF010000052.1 GCA_025361885.1 Coriobacteriia bacterium | reverse complement strand
CTTCGCCGACGTGCCGGACACCACGGTCGTCGACGTGTCCGAAGCGTACGCGCCCTCGTGGGGCGGGGACGCCGCGCTCGCCGTGGCCCGCGTGAGGACCGCTCTCGACGCGCTCGCGCTTGCGGAGTGGCTCGACGAGGTCGCCCGGCGAGCTTCCGATCACGGGCCGGTGCGTGTCGAGGTCCTGCTCTTCGGTGACGAGGAGTGGTCATCGCCGAAGCTGACGCTTCCGAGCCGGCGCGTCATGGCCGGGGAGCCGGTGGCGGCGGTGCTGCTCGCACTGGACCCGCTCGTCGCGCTTCCGGACGGCCGGCTCGTCGCCGACGCGGTCAGGCCGGTCGGTGGCGCCCCCGAACGGCTGGGACCGGTGCCGGGGTTCGAGCCTGTAGGCATTCCCATCGGCGAGTTCGGGGCGGCGGGGGCGGACGGCGAGGCCACAGCGGCCGGTGCCGCGGATTGGGACGCCGTATACGCGATGGAGCGCACCTCGGGCGAGTGGGTGGCCGTCGTGACGGCGTCACAACTGAGCCCTGAGATGCAGATCCTGCTCGGCCGGCTCATCGACTCCGGCATACCCGCGGCGATGAACTACGACCCGAGGTACTCGAGGATGCCTTGGGGCATGATGGCGCCGGTGAAGATACTGGTCCCTCCGGCGAGGCTCGAGGAGGCACGCGCTGTACTGAGCGCGCAGGTGGACGCCCCCGAGTTCGCTCGCGCGGGGATCGAGCTGGCGCGGATGCGGCAGGAGGTCGCGGAGAACGGGAAGCCCGTGCTCGTCTGGGGCCGGTTCCTGCTCATGGGCGGGATCATCGTGATCGTGGTGCTCGTGGTCGGGCTGTACCAGCTGGCGCTGGCGCTGCTGGGGCGGTGAGCCCCTCCCCGGGTGCGCTATACTCCGAATCCACCCCCCGAATGGGACCGCCTGGACCCGGGAACCGCCCGGGCTGGGACGGTAGGTAAGGGAAGGAGCGCCATGAGCGCCTCACCGCGGGCCGGACAGTCGCGTCCGGTCACCACCTCGACCTTCCGCGCGAACAAGGCCGCCGGCCGCCGCATCGCGATGGTCACCGCCTACGACGTCTCCGGCGCGCGGCTCGCGGACGCGGCTGGGGTCGACGCCATCCTCGTCGGCGACTCGCTCGGCATGGTCGTGCTCGGCTACGGCTCCACGCTGCCGGTCACCATGGCGGACATGCTCCACCACACGGCCGCGGTCGTTCGCGGTACGACCCGCGCGCTCGTCGTCGCCGACATGCCGTTCCTGTCGTTCCAGGTCTCGCCCGAGGAGGCACTGCGCAACGCCGGCCGCCTCATGGCCGAGGCAGGTGCGGGCGCGGTCAAGCTCGAGGGCGGCACGTCCGTGGCGCCGACCGTCAAACGCCTGACGGACGCCGGCATTCCCGTGATGGGCCACCTCGGCCTCACGCCGCAGTCGGTGAACCAGCTCGGCGGCTACAAGGTCCAGGCCAAGGAGTCCGCTCCGGCCATCGCGCTGCTCGACGACTGTCTAACGCTGCAGGCGGCGGGCGCCTTCGCCATCGTCTTCGAATGCATCCCGGCTGAGCTCGCGGCCATCGCGACCGCGGAACTCGACATCCCGACCATAGGCATCGGCGCCGGTGCCGGCTGCGACGGCGAGGTCCAGGTCTTCCACGACCTGCTCGGACTCGGTGGCGACTTCACGCCCCGGCACGCCAGGCGGTTCGCGGAGGTCGGCGCCCTCATCACCTCGGCACTGGCCGAATACGTCGACGAGGTTCGCGAAGGGGCCTTCCCGGGGGATGAACAGTGCACGCACATGGATCCGCGCGCCCTCGACGAGGTCCGCGCGGCGCGCCAGGGCCGCCGGCGCGCAGGCGAGGAGGAGTAGACGTGGAGCACCCCGAGCTTCTGGAGACGCCCGAAGAGGTACGCACCGCGCTCGATGAGGCGCGCCACGGCGGTCGCACGATCGCCCTCGTCCCGACGATGGGGGCGCTACATGCCGGCCACCTCTCGCTCGTGCGCGAGGCGCGCCGCCGCGCCGACGTGGTCGTGGTCTCCATCTTCGTGAACCCCACGCAGTTCGTGGCGGGCGAGGACATCGACACGTACCCTCGCGATCTGGACGCCGACCTGGCGCTACTCGGCGACGAGCAGGCGGACTTCGTGTTCCATCCGAGCGTGGCGGTCATGTACCCCGCGGGCGCGGACAGCACCGTCGACCCGGGCGCGATCGGTCGGGTGTGGTGCGGCGCGTCGCGCCCCGGCCACTTCACCGGCGTCGCGACCATCGTGACGAAGCTGTTCGGCATCGTGCGTCCGGATGTAGCCATCTTCGGTGAGAAGGACTTCCAGCAGCTGCGTGTCATCGAGAAGGTCGTACGCGACCTCGACCTGGGCGTGCGCATCGTGGGCTGCCCGATCGTCCGTGAGCGCGACGGCGTGGCCATGTCGAGCCGCAATGCCTACCTGTCTCCCCAGGAGCGGACGCATGCACGGATCCTGTCGCGTGCGCTGTGCTCGGCCCAGGCGCTCGCTCGAGCCGGAGCCACGGACGCGGCCGCCATTGCCGCGGACATGTGCCGCATGATCTCGGGCGAAGAGGGCGTGGAGCTCGACTACGCCACGGTCGTGGACGCGGAGACGCTCGAATGCCTGACCGTGCTCGGCGACCGCCCGGCGCGCGCGCTTGTCGCGGCTCGCGTCGGACCGGCGCGGTTGATAGATACTGTGAGCCTGACGCCTGCGGTGCCGCTCGTGTGCGAATAGCACAGCGTGGCGCCGGAACCGCGAGAAGTACGGAGAGCCGCGTGACCTACGAGTCGGACCTGCACCAGCACATCCGCCAGCTCGCGGCCGAGCGCGGGGCCGTGATCCTGGCCCACAACTACCAGCGCGCCGAGGTCCAGGACGTCGCGGACTTCGTCGGCGACTCACTGGGGCTGTCGCGTACCGCGGCGGCCACCGACAAGGCCGTGATCGTCTTCGCCGGGGTGCACTTCATGGCGGAGACCGCCAAGATCCTGGCGCCGGACAAGACGGTCATCATGCCCGAGGCGCGCGCCGGCTGCCCGATGGCCGACATGATCACCGCCGAGCAGTTGGTGTCGTGGAAGGCGCAGTATCCGGGCGTGCCGGTGGTGACGTACGTGAACTCATCGGCGGCGGTCAAGGCGCTCACCGATGTGTGCTGCACGTCCGCCAACGCCGTCGAGGTAGTGCGATCGCTCGGCGTCCCGAAGGTCCTCTTCGCGCCGGACCGCAACTTGGGCGCGTGGGTCGCCGAGCAGGCGCCCGAGATCGAGATCGTGGCGTGGCAGGGCTTCTGCCCGACGCACGAGCGCATCACCCCGAGGGCCGTCATGGACGCGATAGACGCCCATCCGCAGGCGGAGGTGATGGCACATCCCGAGAATCGCCCGGAGGTCCTCGCGCTCGCTGACGCCGTGCTTTCCACGAGCCAGATGCTCGAGTACGCCAAGCGCTCTCCGTCGCTGGAGTTCATCGTGGTCACCGAGGAGGGGCTGCTGCACGGCCTCGCGAAAGCCGCACCCGGCAAGCGGTTCTACACGCCGTCGCCTGCGCCCGTGTGCCCGAACATGAAGCTCACGACGCTCGAGAAGGTGCGCGACTGCCTGCGCGATATGGCGCCGGTGATCGAAGTGCCCGAGGACGTCCGTGTGGCAGCGCTCGCCGCCGTGGAGCGGATGGTGGCCATTGGCTGAGGACGCGGCAGCCCCGCGCACGCACAGTCGCCACCTCCCCGACGCCCTCGGTCGCCGCTATCTGCTGGAGTTCGATACCGCCGAGCTGGCCTCCCGCCGTGCCGACGTGCTCGTGATCGGCTCCGGCATGGCCGGGCTGACCGCGGCGCTCGGGGCCGCGGCGAACGGGCGCAGCGTCCACCTCGTCACCAAGGGCCGAATCTCCGAGACGAACACGTGGTACGCGCAGGGCGGTATTGCCGGCGCGGTGGGCGAAGCGGACTCGGTGGAGCTGCACCTCGCCGACACGCTGGTGGTCGGACAGGGCCTGTGCGAAGAGGACGTCGTGCGCGCCGTGGTCGGCGAGGCCGGCGAGGCGCTGCGCGACCTGGTGCGCCTCGGCGTCGAGTTCGACCGCGTGGAGTCCGGTGCCGTGGATCTTCATCGCGAAGGCGGGCACTCGCTGCCCCGCGTCCTGCACACCGGTGACGCCACCGGCGCTGAGATCCAGAACAAGCTGTCGGGCGCCGTGAAGCGTGCCGAGCGCGTCGAGGTGTTCGAGGAGCGATTCCTCGTGGATCTGCTGACGGCCGGGGAGCGGTGCGTGGGCGCGCTCATCTATGACCCCGCCACCCATGACCTCGAAGCGTTCTGGGCGGGCTCGATCGTCCTCGCCACCGGCGGCGCGGGGCAGATGTATCGGATCACCACCAACCCGCTGCTCGCCACGGGGGACGGCGTCGCCGCCGCGTGGCGCGCAGGTGCCGAGGTGTCGGACCTGGAGTTCGTCCAGTTCCACCCCACGGCGTTCGACTCGGCTGCGTCACCCAAGTTCCTGATCACGGAGGCGCTGCGGGGCGAGGGCGCCTACCTGCTCGACTGCGACGAGAAGCGCTTCATGCTCGGTGTCCACGAGCTCGCCGAACTGGCGCCGCGCGACGTGGTGACGCGCGAGATCGAGAAGGTCATCGCGCGCTGCGGGCGTCCGAACGTCTGGCTCGACGCGCGACACCTCGGTGCCGAGCATCTTCGCCTGCACTTCCCGACGGTGTGGGAGACGTGCCTGGAGGCCGGCATCGACATCTCCAAGGACCTCATCCCGGTGGCGCCAGCCGCTCACTACATGATCGGCGGCGTGCGCATCGACCTCGACGGTCGAACGAGCGTGCCGGGCCTCTACGCGTCCGGCGAGTGCTCGTGCTCGGGGCTCCACGGCGCCAACAGGCTTGCGTCCAACTCGCTGCTCGAAGGTCTCGTCTTCTCGCGAAGGATCGTGCGAGCGCTGGAGACCGATGCGCAGCCGGTGCCGCCTGCGCGCGTGGTCTCACCACCGTCGGACGATTCCGTGCTGTACACGCTGCCGATGGCGCTCGGGAACCTGCAGTCGGTGATGAGCCAGTTCGTGGGCGTGAACCGGTCGGAGGGCTCGCTCGAGGAAGCGGCGACCATGCTCGGCGAGATGGCGGCCGTGCTCGACGTGAGCCTGACGCGGCCCGCCGAGCTCGAGTTGCAGAACCTCGTGACGCTCGCGATCCTGCTGACGCACGCCGCCTGGTACCGTACCGAGAGCCGCGGCTGCCACAGCCGCACCGACTACCCGCTGCGCGACGACGAGCACTGGCGCGTCCGCACGGTCTGGAGGCGCGGCGCCTCCCCGCGCCGCGAGGCGATCACCGGCCGGACCGACGCATGGGCCGCGGGAGAACGGCCGTGAGCGCGGACGTCAGCGGCTTCCACCTGCCGGACCCGGACCGCGTGATCGCGGAAGCGCTCGCGGAGGACCTCGGTGTGAGCGCCCGGGAGCTGCTGGGCACTCCGGGCGCAGGCGCTGGCGCCGCTCTCCTGGCGCGAGACGTCACCACGTCCGCGACCGTTCCCGCCGCGGAGGAGTTCACGGGCGCGGTGGTCGCACGCCAAGCGGGGGTCGTGTGCGGGTTGCCTGTCGCCGAGCGTGTGTGGACGATGCTCGCGGCGGTCTCCGGCTCTCATGCCGTCGAGGTGTTCCCGCTCGTGCCTGAGGGCGCTCATGTGGAAGCGGGAGACGCGGTGCTCGAGGTCTCGGGTCCTGCCGCCGTGGTGCTGGCGGGCGAGCGGACCGTGCTCGACTTCGT
>JANYJF010000021.1 GCA_025361885.1 Coriobacteriia bacterium | reverse complement strand
GATCCACTTGGTGAGTGATTCGACGACGATGGCCGCGCCGTGTGCGATCGGACGGAAGAGGTACGGGGTGGCGAACGAGTTGTCAACAACGAGCGGCACGCCGAGCGTGCGGCCCGCGTCGGCGAGCGCCTTGATGTTGGGGACGTCGAGGCGCGGGTTGCCGATCGTCTCGATGTACCAGGCCTTGGTGGTGTCATCCGTGGCGTCGATGAATCCCTGGACATCGGTGGGCTCCACAAACGACACCGTGATGCCGAGGCGCTTGTACGTGTGCAGGAAGATGTTCCACGTTCCGCCGTACAGCGAGGTCGAAGACACGATCGAGTCGCCGGAGCCGGCGAGGTTGAGCAGGGCCAGGTTTTCGGCGGCGTGACCCGACGAGACTGCCACCGCCGCACTTCCGCCGTGAAGTGCTGCGAGACGCTGCTCGAGCACGTCGTTCGTGGGGTTCATGATGCGCGAGTAGATGTTGCCGAACTCGCGCAGGCCGAAAAGGTTCGCGGCGTGGTCGGTGTCCTTGAAGTTGTACGCGACGGTCTGGTAGATCGGAACGGCGCGGGACCCGGTCGTCGGGTCGGGGGCGGCGCCGGCGTGCACGGCCCGGGTATCGAAGCCGGGGTGAGTCGAGTCGCTCATGGAGGGTTCCTCTCGTGAAGCGTGCGGGGTGCGGATGGATGCGTCGCCGCACTCCTACCAGAGGGAGGCGGGACGGCTGAGCCGCCCGGTTCCAGCGCGATCGCGCTCGGACCCGGGCTGGGTCATGACCATGTCCATCGCCATCGCCATCACCAGCACCTTCAGGCACACCATGGGTCTCGTCTCACCTCCTTGCTCTCGGTCTTCGGCGACCACACGGGTCGCGCGTGTAGGGGAATCTACCACCGCACGGCCGGTTCTTCACGCACCTTCGTGGTGCGGTACGGTCGCCGGCACCCCACTCCACTCGCCGCCGGGTGGTTGATGCACTGCACCCGCGGTACTATGCAGAATCGTCCTCCCGGCTCTCCCGGCCCAACCTCGAAAGGCCCGCGCCTCGTGATCGCGCGCTCCCGACATGCACTGACCGCCACCGCGCGCGAGTACGTCGCCGCGTTCGCTGTGTTCTCGCCCAACGCG
The DNA here is from genome assembly GCA_025361885.1 of Coriobacteriia bacterium. GTDB lineage: Bacteria > Actinomycetota > Coriobacteriia > Anaerosomatales > PALSA-660 > JANYJF01. The sequence continues at coordinate 5,335 of JANYJF010000021.1, read as the reverse complement.
CGCGCCTATCTCGCGATCGCCGCGCTGCAGAACTTCGGGGCCGGGATCCTCGTGACGGCCTTCGCCATCTACGTCAGGTCGTGGGGGATGTCGGAGGCGGTGGTCGGCGACGCCGAAGGGGCGTTGGCCATCGCCTCCGCGGTCATCGCCTTGCTCGCGGCGCCGCTGATCTCGGTCTTCGGCTACCGCCGACTCCTGCTCGCAGCCGGGGTGGCGTACGGCGTCGCGCGGCTCGGGCAGGCGTTCATGCCGGTGACCGTGGCGGTGCTGGCGTTCGGACTCCTGGCGGGCGTCGGAGACGGGGTGATGAAAGCCGCCTCGTCGGCCTTCCTCTCCGAGAACAGCGACGACGCCGAGCGGACCCACCTCTTCGCTCTCGACCTGATCGTCCGGTTGGGAGCGGCATTCTGCGGCAGCCTGTTCGGTGGCGGGCTCGCGGCACTGCTCGGTCTGTGGATGCGGGAGCCCTCGGCGCTGCGGGTCGCGGTGCTCATCAGCGGTCTCGTGTTCGCGGCGTCTGCGATTCCGGCCCTGTGGGTGCGCGAGGACCTGCACCCGGCGCGGCACGCGTTCGCCGCGTATCGCAGGACCGTGAGTACCTTCGGCAGCTGGTCGCATCTGCTCAGACTGGCCGTCCCGCAGGCGGTCATGGCGGTCGGCGCGGGGCTCATCATGCCGTTCCTCTCTCTCTTCCTGAAGCACCGGTTGGGCGCGTCCATCGGGGAGATCGGGATCGTACAGGGCATCGCGGAGGTGGCGATGGGGGTGGCCGCGGTGGGGGCGCCATGGCTCGGTCGCCGGTTCGGGTTGATCCGGGGCACCGTGATCACCGAGGTGTTGTCCCTGCCGCTGCTCGCACTACTCCCGTCGATAGGCTCCTTGCCGGCGGCGGCCGTCGTGCTGTGGGTGCGCGCCGCGCTCATGAACATGTCGTGGCCGCTGCTGAACCAGTACTCGATGGAAGGGATTCCCGCGCGGGAGAAGCCGCTCGTGGCCGGCGGTCTCGCCTTCGGGTGGGCCGCGGGCTGGCTCGTCGGCTCCGTCATCGGCGGGCGGATGATGACGCTGTCGTACACGACCCCCTACTACTACACGGTCGGCCTCTATGCCGCTGGCGCCGCGCTGACCTGGTTCCTTCTCGGTCGGCGGGACGTGCGGCCCGATGCTAGACTGGCCGAATGACCGACCGGACCACTCCTCCCGCCACCCCAGCCGACCGCCTGAGAGACGTACGGGCGGTCCTGTTTGATCTCGACGGGACCCTCATCGACACCGTCGAGCTCATCCGCGTGTCGTTCCGACACGCGACGAGGACCGTGCTCGGCGAGGCGCTGCCCGACGCGATCACCATGGCGAACGTCGGACAGCCGCTCGCCCAGCAGTTTCGCGACATGGCCCCGGCGCACGCCGACGAGCTGCTGCGTGTCTACCGGGAGTTCAACCACGAGCACCACGACGAGCTCGCCAAGGCCTATCCCGGGACGCAGGACACCTTGCTCGAGTTGCGGCGGCGCGGCGTCCCGATGGGCATCGTGACGAGCAAGGGGACGACCGCCGCGACGATGGGAATCGAGCGCTTCGGACTGGGCGGTTTCATGTCCGTCGTCGTGACCGCCGACGACGTGGTGCGACACAAGCCCGACCCCCTTCCACTCGAGTTCGCTGCGGGGCTCCTCGGTATCGGGATGAGGTATTGTGTCTATCTGGGAGACAGTCCCCACGATATGCAGGCGGCCCTGTCAGCCGACGCAGTTCCCGTGGCCGCCTTGTGGGGGGCTTTCGTGCGGGAGGACGTGCTGAGGCCGGGCCCACCCTTCGCCTTGACTGACATCGGGGAACTGCCCGCATTGCTCGACGGAGACGCCGAGCGATTCGCGGTGTGACGCACGCGCTGTATCGGAAGCCGCCGCGAGGGCGGTGAGGGATCGATCGGAGGGTCTACGTGAGCAGGGGCAGGATCATCGCCGGGGTCGTCGCACTCGTCGTCATCGGCGGTATCGTCGCAGGGGTCATGCTCTCGGCGCAGTCCGGGGTGCCGCAGGTCTCCGTCGCCAAGGCGACGAAGGAGACGCTCGGCGTCATCGTGACCGCCTCGGGCAAGGTCGAGGCAGCCACGAAGGGCGATGTCTACGCTCCCACGGCCGGCACCCTCGCGTCGGTCGACGTGACCGACGGCGCGAAGGTCAAGGCCGGACAAGAGATCGCCGTGATGGACACTGCGCCCCTGGAGGCCCAGGTCCAGCAGGCGCTGGCCGGACTCTCGGGTGCGCGCGCCCAGCTCGACGCCGTGAACAGAGGCGTTCCCGCGGCAATCGACAAGTCCGCCGCGAACGCTGGCATCACCGTGACGAAGTCGCAGTTTGATGTCGCCTTCAAGAACTGGAAGGCGTTCCATGACGCGTACGAGTCCGCGCCGACCACCGTGCAGCCGTCCATGGAAGCGACTCTGACCCAGCTCCGCATCGCCAAGGAGGGCGCATACGCCACGTTCCTCAACGCGAAGTCGGGACGCAGCAAGCTCGATACCGCCAGCAGGATCGCGGCTGCCCGCGCCTCCGCGAACGCGGCCGTGACCTCCGCGAGCTACGCGCTGTCACTGGCGAAGTCCACGCTGTCCGACGCCACGCTCGTCGCGCCGATGGATGGCGTCGTGATCTTCGCCGCGCTCGGTACTCCGGGGGCGGACGGCACGATGCCGAAGGCGGCCGTGGGCGCCCCTGTCACCCCCGCGTCGGCCGTCTTCACCGTCGTCGCGTTCGTTGACATCAACTTCAACGCCCAGGTCGATGAGGCCGACGTCGACAAGATCAAGAACGGGATGAAGACGAAGGTCTCGCTCGACGCCTTCCCGTCGGACACGTTCGACGGGACCGTGCAGGCCATCCGCACGATAGCCATCCAGACGACCACGGGCGGCATCGCGTTCCCCGTCCTCGTGAAGGTCGACCCCAAGGACAAGAACCTCCTGCTCGGGATGTCCGGATCCGTGGACGTCGAGGTCAACGCGGTCTCCGAGGCCATCACGGTGCCGATCGAGGCGATCCTGGATGAGAGCGGCAAGAAGTTCGTGTTCGTGATCGACGCGGGCAAGGCCACCAAGACCGAGGTGACGACCGGGGCGCTCACCGACACACGCGCGCAGATCATCAAGGGCGTCAGCGAGGGCCAGGCGGTCGCCACGAACAAGCTGTCAGAGCTCAAGGACGGCGCGGCCGTCCGGACGCAGTAGCTGATGTGATGGCGCTCGGGCCTGCGCCGTCGGACGACGATCGCCGCCGCCGCAGCTGGCAGTGTCTCCCCGGCGGCCGGCGCTCGGTCCTGAGTGTGGACGAGGTCTCGAAGACGTACTTCCTCGAGGGCGTGGAGGTGCGCGCCCTGTGTGATGTCTCGATGGACATCTGTGAGGGCCAGATGGTCTCGATCATGGGTCCGTCGGGCTCGGGGAAGTCCACGCTGATGCACATCATCGGCCTGCTCGATCGGCCCACGTCCGGCATCGTCTCGATCGAGGGCGAAGAGGTCGGCGAGTTGTCGCAGAACGAGCTCGCGGCGCTGCGCAACAAGCACATCGGCTTCGTCTTCCAGTCGTTCAACCTCCTCGCGCGCACCGGCGCACAGGCCAACGTCGAGCTCCCGCTCCTGTATGCGGGAGTCGGCGGCGCCGAGCGGGCACGCCGCTCGCGCGAGGCGCTTGAGCGCGTCGAGCTGGGTGATCGCATGCGGCACACGCCCAGCCAGCTCTCGGGCGGGCAGCAGCAGCGGGTCGCGATCGCGCGGGCGCTCGTGACGAACCCGTCGATCGTGCTCGCCGACGAGCCGACCGGCAACCTCGACTCGCGCAGCGGGGTCGAGGTGATGGCGATGCTCCAGGAACTGAACGATCAGGGCATCACCGTCGTGGTGGTGACGCACGACGCGAACGTCGCGCGGCACTCGCAGCGCATCGTGGAGCTGCGCGACGGGGTCATCGTGCGTGACGAGGCGGTCGAGGACCGGGTGATCGCGGCCGAGGAGCTCGCGCAACTCGGGATGAACACAGCGTCGGGCGTCCGGGGCGTCGTCGGCGATGAGGGTGAGGTCACGTGAACCTCGCCGAATCGTTCCGTATCGCGGTCCGGGCGCTGGGCGCCAACAAGGTGCGCAGCGCTCTCACCATGCTCGGCGTCATCATCGGAGTCTCGGCCGTCATCCTGCTCGTCGCCATCGGTACCGGCGTGCAGGGCGAGGTCACAGGCGTGGTGCAGGGTCTCGGGTCGAACCTCCTCTTCGTCTTCCCCGGTCAGATCAACACGGGGGGGAGCGGCGGAGGGTTCGGCGGAGGTTCCGGTGGCGCCAAGCGCTTCAAGCTCGAGGACGCCCGGTACCTGGAGTCGCGCCTCACCGGTGTCGATGCCGTGGTCCCGGTGGCGCAGTCCTCAGGCACGGCCAAGGTGGGGAACCGGTCGGACCGCGCGACGCTGGCAGGGGCCAGCGATCGCGGAGCCATGGTCTTCTCGGCGACGATCGGAGGCGGTCGGCACTACAACAAGAGCGAGGTCGACGCGGCGGCCCGCGTGGTCGCCATCGGCTACACCGTCAAGGAGACCCTCTTCCCGAACGGGGATCCCATCGGGCAGACGGTCACGATCAACGGGCAGCGATTCCGGGTGATCGGTTGGTACCAGAAGCAGGGAGGTTCTCTCTCCGGCGACCAGGACAACCAGATCTACATGCCGGTCACGACGCTGCAGACCCTCACCGGCGTCAACACCATCGGCATCATCGCGGTCAAAGTGACCGACACCGCGCAGATCGATCAGGTCCGCATCCAGATCAAACGGCTCATGCGGCCCCGATACGGCGACGAGTTCACGGTCTTCTCGCAGGACCAGACGCTCGGCATCTTCAACCAACTGCTCGGCACGTTCACCATCATGCTCGCGGGTATCGCCGGCATCTCGCTGCTCGTCGGCGGCATCGGGATCATGAACATCATGCTCGTGAGCGTGACGGAGCGGACGCACGAGATCGGGATACGGAAGGCGGTCGGCGCACGCACGTACGACATCCTGAGCCAGTTCGTGATCGAGGCGCTGCTGCTGTCTGTCAGCGGCGGTGCGATCGGTATCGCTCTCGGCGCGGCAGGAGCGGCGGCGCTCTCCGCCGTCGTGCCCACGCAAGTCACCGGCGGAGTGATCGCGCTGGCCTTCGGCTTCTCCGCGGCCGTCGGCATCTTCTTCGGCGTCTACCCGGCGTGGAAGGCGAGCAAGCTCGATCCGATCGAGGCTCTCCGCTACGAGTAGGCGCGCCTACGCGTTGAGCTTGTCCAGCGCCCAAGCCATGTTGCGGCCGAGCG
>JANYJF010000014.1 GCA_025361885.1 Coriobacteriia bacterium | reverse complement strand
GTTCGGCCTCCGTCTCGACAAGCGCGACTTCGAGCGCGACTTCGGCGTGTCCATCGAGCGCGGGCTGGCCATGGAGATCGCCTACATGCGCGCGGTCGGCGCGTTCGACCGCGACGACGACGAGGAGCTGACGCTCACGCCCCGCGGGCGCTACCTGATGGTGGCGATGATGCGCGAGTTCTTCGTGGGCGTGAACAACGTCCGCGACCAGGCACGGGCCGCGCTGACCCCCGAAGAGCGCCAGCTGCTCTTCGGTGACGGCGAGAGCGGCGTCGGCATCCCGGGCTCGGGTCCCGATCCAGGCGAAGGGTGCTGCGAGTGAGCGCGGAGGATCCGAACGTGTCCTTTCTTCGCACGAAGGCAACGTCACCACGGGAGGTCACCATGACAGGCACGGCGCTCGTAGGGATCATCATGGGCAGCGAGTCCGACAAGCCCGTCATGCAGGACTGCGCCGACATGCTCCACAAGCTCGGCGTGCCGTTCGAGATGGTCGTGGCGTCCGCACACCGGCAACCTGAGCTCGTGCATGAATGGGCCGAGAGTGCGGCGGACCGTGGGCTGCGCGTGATCGTCGCCGCCGCGGGCAAGGCCGCGCACCTCGGCGGCGTGGTCGCAGCGTACACGCCGCTTCCCGTCATCGCCGTGCCCATGAAGACGTCGGATCTCGGCGGTCTCGACTCGCTGCTGTCGATGGTGCAGATGCCCACCGGCGTGCCGGTGGCGTGCGTCGCCATCAACGGCGCGAAGAACGCCGCGATCCTGGCCACGCAGATCCTCGGTGCCTCGGATGCGGTGTACCGCGACGCCATCGTCGCGATGAAGAGCGAGATGGCCGAGGGCTAGGCGGTCGTGGCCCGGATAGCCCGCGCCCCCGACGCCACCGGAGCGTCTCGCCGGCTGGCGCTCTTCGGAGTCGCGGCGCTGTGGACGGTGGTGTCGCTGTTCGCGGCGGGGCCGGTGAGCTGGCTGGTCGGCGAGCTCGCGGATCTGGCGCACATGCCCGCCGCCGCGACGAGCCGCGTGTTCATCGGCACTGTGGACGCGTTGGTGTACGCGGTCCTTGCCTTCGCGGTGTTCCGACTTGCAGCCAGATACACGCCTGGGGCGCGCTACGCCTTCGCCGCGTTGCTCGGCTACCTTGTTGGACAAGTGGGGTATCTAGGTGTGGGTTGGCTCGTCGACGGGGGTACGGCGGGCTTGAGTGTGTTGGACCCGGTGCTCATCACGGTCGAGGCTGTGGCTTCGACACTGGGCGCTGCCGGCGCTGTAGCTGCTTGGAGTATGCGGCGTGGCGGGGAGGCAGATCCTCAGGAGTGAGCCGTGGCGGTTCGCCGCAGCGGCTGCCACTGCTCTTGGGCTGTGGATGCTTCTGGATCTGGCGGCCGGGTGGGCAGTCGGGACCGCCATCGGGGACTACCCGCGCTTCGCGGCTACCGAAGGCTTCCGCTGGGTACTTGCGATGGGGCTCGGGCTGCTCGCTATCGCCTTCGTGGTGGCCGTTGCCCGGCTCGCAGGGAGACCGGTCGCATACCTGCTCGCTTCGGTCCTGCTGGGCATCAACCTGTTCCAAGCAGTCGCCTCTATCGCATGGAGACTCGGTTCGGCGTTCTCCTCGGTAGACGACGTTCTCGGTCTGACGCAGTACTCGGGCGAAGCAGTGGCCCTCGCGATCGCGATGGTCATCGTGTACTGGACGCCCGGCCTCCGTGAGGACCAGGGCCGTGTCCGGCGGTAGCGCGCCGGTCTTCGGGCAGCTTCGCACGGGCCGGTGGCGGGCGTAAGATGATCCGGTGCCGGCTGTCTGTGTCCACCGAATGGGAGGACGCTCGTGTCGATCGTCGAAGTCCGCGAGCTCACCAAGATCTACGGCACCGGCGAGACCGCCGTCACCGCGCTCGACCACGTGTCGTTGTCGGTCGAGGCCGGCGAGTTCGTGGCGGTCATGGGCCCGTCCGGTTGCGGGAAGTCCACGCTGCTCAACCTCATCGGCGGGCTCGACACGCCGACATCTGGTGCCGTGCTCATCGATGGGACCGACATCTCGGGCATGAAGGACGACGACCTTACCATGCTGCGACGCCGCCGGATCGGCTTCGTCTTCCAGTTCTTCAACCTCATCCCGGTGCTCGACGCCACCGAGAACGCGGCCCTGCCCCTCACGCTGGACGGCAAGGGTGGCGAGGCCAGCGCCCGCGCCCTCGACTGGCTCGGCAAGGTCGGGCTCGCTGACCGGGCGCGCAATCGGCCCGACCAGCTCTCCGGCGGCCAGCAGCAGCGCGTCGCCATGGCCCGGGCCCTCGTGACAGACCCGGCGCTGGTCCTGGCCGATGAGCCCACCGGTAACCTCGACTCGCACTCCGCCGAGGAGATATCCCAACTGTTGCGTCAGGCCTCCGACGAGTGGGGCCGCGCCATCGTGATGGTCACGCACGATCCGAAGGTCGCGATGCACGCCCAGCGGATCGTTCTCATGCGCGACGGTGCGATCGTCGACGACGTGAAGGTCGGCGGGAAGGGCGGCCAGACGGCCATTCGGGCGGCCATGGAGAAGGCCGGCCTGCTGTAATGCGGGTGTCCCTCAAACTCGCGTGGCGCTATCTGTGGGGCCGTAAGTTGCGGACCGCGCTCACGACGCTCGCCGTGGTGCTCGGAGTGGCGGTCCTCTTTGGCATGAACAGCATACTGCCCACGTTTCTCGCGACGTTCCAGAAGAGTCTGCTCACGTCCTCGGGCAAGGTCGACCTCAGCGTCTCGAGCGAGAGCGGCGACACGTTCACAAGCGCTGTCCTGGCCACGGTGGGGTCGGTCGCCGGCATCGACGTCGCTTCGCCGTCGCTGCACCGCAACGCCGCGCTTCCAGCCAACAAGTTCGACGTGGGGCAGGTGAGCGTGGCGGGCATCGACCCGGCGTCCGCGATGAAGCTCCACGACTACACCGTGGTCCAGGGCCGCTTCCTGCAGTCCCGCGACGCCAACGTCGTGGTGATCCCGAAGGACCTGGCGACGCAGCTGAAGGTCAAGATCGGGTCCGACCTGACGCTGCCGTCGTCGGTCGGGACCACCCGGTTCCGGGTGGTCGGTCTGCTCAACGCGCCCAACGTACCCGGCGTCCAGGAGATCTACGTGCCGCTGTCCGCAGCGCAGACGCTGTTCGCCGATGGCTCCAACATCAGCTTGATAGAGGCCTCGTACCGCGCGGGCGTCGACCGGGCGCAGATCGAGAGCGTGGTGCAGCGGAAGCTCGGCTACGCGTACCGCCTCGGCGCCTTGGACAGCGGCTCCACGATCTACTCCAGCCTCCAAGTCGCCCAGTACGCCATGAGCGTCTTCGGCATCTTCGCACTCGTCATGGGCGGCTTCATCATCCTCAACACCTTCCGCACGGTGGTGTCCGAGCGGCGGCATGACATCGGCATGCTACGGGCCATCGGCGCGTCGCGCGGCGTCATCCTCGGCATGTTCCTGGTCGAGAGCGTGATCCAGGGAGTGCTCGGCACGGCGCTCGGCATGATGCTCGGAGGCGGCTTCGCCATATGGCTCCTCAAAGCGATGGCGCCTCTGTACGAGAGCCTGCTGCGCGTCAGCATCGGCGGGATCATCTTCACCCCCGACAACTTCATCTCGGCAGCGGCCCTCGGCGTCGGCATCACGATCGCCAGTGCGCTGCTGCCCGCTCTGTCCGCGTCCCGCATCACCCCGATGGAGGCGCTTCGACCGGCGGTCGGTGAGGGCGCCCAGGAAGCGAACGGCCGGGGTGCGGCTATCGGCGTCGCCATCGTGCTGCTGTCCATCGCGGCGCTGCTGTCCGGCAACGCAAGGGTGGTCGGGCTCGGAGCATTCACGTTCCTGGTCGGGATGGTCTTCCTGGCGCCAGCGGCCATCGCGCCGGTCACCGACTGGGTCGCCGGCGTCTTCACGCCGCTGTTCCGCGGCGAAGGGACCCTGGCGCGGTCGAACGTGACGCGCAACCCCGGTCGCGCAGCTGCGACGGTCTCGGCGATCATGATCTCGCTCGCGATCGTGCTGGCCACGCTCGGTCTCGTGGTCTCGATCTTCGCCGCGTTCCTGGGGTATCTGGACAAGAGCCTCGGAGCCGACTTCGTCGTCATCCCGCAGTCGCTGATCCTTTCGGGGGGGAACGTGGGCGCCCGACCCAAGCTCCTCAACGACATGCGGCACACCCCCGGCGTCGGTGTGGTGACGTCACTGCGTGTCGGCGTCGCCAAGCGCGACGGCCATGCGCTCAACGTCGTGGGCATCGACCCGAACACGTATCTGCACGTGGCGACGTTCGAGTGGACGCAGGGCGGGAGCGACGCGGCGGTGGCGCAGCTCGCACAGGGGCGCTACGCCGTGGTCAACGGCGTCTTCGCGGGGCAGAACCAGTTGAAACCGGGTGACGCGCTGAAGCTCGAGACGCCCCAGGGCATCAAGACGTATCGGATCTCCGGTGTGGGCAACGACTACCTCAACGCCAAGCTGGCGACCGTGTACATCTCGCACGAGAACCTTGCCAAGGACTTCAACCAGACGGTCGACCTGCTGTTCTTGGGTAACGCCGTCCCCGGAGCGGACAAGGTGAGGGTCCAGGCGAGCCTGGGCAAGATCTTCGCCCAGTATCCGGCGTTCAAGCTGTACAGCACCTCGGAGTGGCGCACGTCTCAGACCACCATCTTCGACTCGACGATCGGGCTGTTCTACGGGCTCGTCATCGCGCTCGCGCTGCCGTCGCTGCTGGCGCTCATCAACACGCTGGCGATCAGCGTCCTGGCCCGTACGCGCGAGATCGGGATGCTGCGGGCGGTAGGCGCCACGCAGAAGCAGATACGTCGCATGGTCATGGCCGAGAGCCTGATCCTAGCCTCGATCGGCACCATCTTCGGCGTCGTGGCGGGCATCTGGCTCGGGTACGGGCTCACCACAGTCACGAGCACCTTCGCCTACCCGATGGCGTATGCGTTCCCGACGGCCTCGATCGTCCTGGTGGCGATCACCGGGATGCTGTTCGGGGTGCTGGCGGCGGTGATCCCGTCACGTCAGGCGACGAAGATGGACGTCGTGGCGGCGCTGCACTACGAGTAGCCGCGCGCAACCGGCCGTGTGCGACCTCCGGCAACCCATGATGAGGACTTGGCGGCGAAGTGGGTACCAACCTGCCAACCTGTTGTGCCCTCCAATGAGGCCGACCGAAGGAGAACAGATGCGAGAGTTGAGCAGGCGTGAGTTCGTCGAGGCCGCGGCCGGTACGGCATTCGTCCTCGGAGTCTCTGTGGGAGTCTCCGGGTGCGCGCGCAGCGTCGCGGGCGTCGCGCGTCCCCCGTTCGCGTTCCGCAAGCGCTCGAACATCCGCAAGTTCGCCGTCGCCCTGCCGGGTCTTGGCCCCAAGGCCGCGAACGAGATCGGGCAGTATATACCACTCGCGACGAAGCTACCGGGGAAGTTCGCCGGCAAGCCGGTGGACCAGTACGACCTGGGCGTGGCCGAGTACTCGGGCAACGTGAGCCACGATCTCGCCGGCCCGACGCGGTTCCTGGGCTACTACGACAAGGCCACCAACGACAAGCGCTACCTTGGCGGGGTGATCGTGGCGAAGCGGGGGACGCCGGTCATGCTCAACGTGACCAACGAACTCCCGGATCGTGCCCTCATCCCCATCGACCCGACCATCATGGCCGGCGGCGGGAAGATGGTCGGTGATCTTCCTCTCAACCGTCATGCCACGCACCTGCACGGGGGCGCGACACCTTGGTTCAGCGACGGGACGCCGTACCAGTGGTTCGACCCCAAGGGGCTGACGGGGGAGAGCTTCATGAACGTGCCGGGCACCAAGCCGGCCGCCGGCACGGCCAGCTACTACTACCCGATGGACCAGAGCGCGCGACTGCTGTGGTACCACGACCATGCGATGGGGCTCACCCGCACGAACGCCTACTCCGGCATCGCGTCGGCGCTGGTGCTCATCGACGACTTCGAGCTCTCGCTCGTGAACAAGGGGCTGCTGCCGGATCTCGTCGGCATCCCGCTGATAATCCAGGACAAGGCGTTCGTGCCCGCGAATATCGCGGAGCTCGATCCCGGCTGGAAGTGGGGCGCGCCCGGCTCGCTGTGGTACCCGCACGAGTATGTCCCGAACACCTCCGAGGCCGGGCAAGCGAATCCCAAGGGGAAGTACGAGTGGGGCAAGACCGCTGACAAGCCTGCGGCGAACACCAAGCCACTTCCAGCTGTCTCCGCGGTGCCCGAGGCGTTCTTCGACACCATCCTGATCAACGGCGCCCCCCATCCCTACGTCACGGTGGCACCCAGGCGCGTGCGCTTCCGGATGCTCAACGGCTCGCAGGCGCGCTTCTACCACATGAACATCTATGCTGAGGACACCGCCAATCCGGGCGAGGCCAAGGTGGGCGCCTCCGGACCGACTATGTATCAGGTCGGCACGGAAGGAGGCTTCCTGCCCGGCGTCGCGATCCACAAGAACGACACTCCTCTGCCCGTTGAGACTGACGGCAGCGCCAACGTGGACGGACCGTTCAGCCTGCTGCTCGCCCCGGCCGAGCGCGCGGATGTGGTGATCGACTTCAACGGAGTGTCCCCCGGCACCACGTTCATCCTGTATAGCGACTCGCCCGCGCCGTTCCCGGGTGGCGACGCCCGCAACGACTACTTCTTCGGCGACAAGGACCTAGAGGGAGAGGGCGGCGCTCCAGCGACGAAGCCGGGCTACGAGCCGGACTCGCGAAGCCTGCTCAAGTTCGTCGTGGGCAAGGGCTCGGGCGACAAGATGGACACCCCGACCTGGCTCAAGCAGATGGATGTCCAGCTCAAGACGAACTTCCTGACCGGCAACCAACCCGGGCTCCTGTTCCACGCGGGCGACCCGTCTGTCGGGGCGTTCCCGTACGCCGGCCCGGTCGCACGGAAGCTTACGCTGAACGAGGACTTCGACGAGTACGGCCGACTCATCCAGAGGCTCGGCACCACTACCAGCCAGAGCACGAACAACCAGGGCATGCCCACCTGGGCCCTGGCCTATGACGACCCGGTGACGGAGTCGCCGCGCGCCGGAACCACGGAGACCTGGGAGATACTCAACCTCACTGCCGACGTCCACCCCATCCACTTCCACCTGGTCAACGTTCAGCTCATCCAGAGGCAGAAGTTCGAGGGCGACCCGTCCGGCTACGCGTTGAAGGACGCACCGATGCCGCCGGAGGCCAACGAGAGAGGCTGGAAGGACACCGTCCGCTGCAACCCCGGCGAGGTCACGACCGTCATCATGAAGTTCGATCTGCCGAGCCTGCCGACCGCCGAGATGCGCAAGGCTGTCAGCCCCAGGACCGGCGGCGCCGAGTACGTGTGGCACTGCCACATCCTGGAGCACGAGGAGCACGACATGATGCGACCGTTCGTGGTGACGTAGCGGATCCGCGCGCCGGCGGTATCATTGCGGGGCACCTCATCGCACGTGTTCGCACCGGACTGCTACGGCCGGGCACGACAAGCGCACGTGGACGCCACCACGCCGGGAGGACCGCATCATGCCGCACCGCAAGCCGTACGAGGACGTCCGCGTCGAAGGCCACCTCATCGACTCGCAGATCGTCTCGAAGATGATGGACGACATCGTCGAGAACGGCGGGGAGTTCGAGACGCTGCGCTTCGAGGTCGGGCGCACCAACGAAGACCCGTCGGTGGCGGAGATCCGCGTGATCGGGCGCGACCAGACGCACCTCACGCAGTTGATGACGGCCGTGCTCGGCCACGGCGCCGTGCCGCTCGACCCGCATGACGCCGAGTTCGAGCCCGCGCCCTGCGACGGCGTGTTCCCCGAGCGCTTCTACTCGACGACCAACATGGACACGTTCGTGCGGATGCGCGGGGAGTGGGAGCGCGTGCGTGGCGCCGAGATGGACCTGGGCATCCGGGTCGATCCGGACGCCTCCACCGCCGAGCTTGTCACGATGGGCGACGTGCGCGAAGGCGACCTGTTCGTGGTCGGGCACATGGGGATCCGCGTGGTGCCGGTCGAGCGTCCGCGCGAGAAGGCCGCCTTCGAGTTCATGAACTCATCCGTGTCCTCCGAGAAGCCCAAGGCGCAGGTCATCGGCGACGTCGCCAGGATGCTCCGCAGGGTCAAGCGCGAAGGGCGCTCGGCGATCGCGGTCGTAGGGCCTGCTGTTGTGCACACCGGCGCCTCGCCGCACCTCGCGCGCCTGTTCGAGATGGGCTACCTCACAGTGCTGTTCGGCGGCAACGCGGTGGCCACGCACGACATCGAGTCCGCGCTGTACGGAACCTCGCTCGGGGTGCGGATCGACAACGGGACCATAGTGCCGGGCGGCCACGAGCATCACCTTCGCTCGATCAACCGCATCCGGCTGTGCGGAGGCATCGCCGCCGCGGTCGAACAGGGCATCCTGACCAGCGGCCTGATGTACACGCTGGTGCGGGCCGGCACGCCGTTCGTGCTCGCCGGCTCGATCCGCGACGACGGCCCTCTGCCGGAGGTCATCACGGATGTCATCGAGGCGCAGGGCGCCATGCGCGCACACTGCCGCGACGCTGGCGCCTGCATAATGCTCTCGACGATGCTGCACTCCATCGCCACCGGGAACATGCTTCCGGCGTCGACCACCACGGTCTGCGTCGATATCAACCCGGCAGTCGTCACCAAGCTCGCGGACCGCGGCTCGTTCCAGACCGTCGGGATCGTGACGGACGTGGGGCTGTTCCTGGAGCAGCTGGCCAACGAGCTGGCGCGCGAAGGGGCTTAGGCGAGCGCCTTGGCCGTGTAGCCCGCGGCCTGGATCTCGGCGGCTATGGTGGGCGCGTCGACGACAGCCGGATCGTACGTGACCTCGGTGATGCCGCTTGCGCGGTCGGCCTTCACGTTCTTTATGCCGTCGAGGTCGCCGACGTTCATCTCTATGAGCATCGAGCACGACGAGCAGTGCATGCCGTCGGTCTGGAACTTCGTCGTCTGCGTGGCCATGGGGCCTTCCCTTCACTCGGAGCGCCCGGGGAGCGCGCGTCTGTTCTGCTCTCAGGGCAACCGGCGTACCAGCATTCCGCATTCGCGTGGTGCGCTGACCTTCCATGATCCCCGCTCATGCGCGATCGCTCGAAGACCGACACCTGTAATGCGCGCCCCGCGCCTCGAAAAGCACTTCTGCGGTGGGTTGACAGAATGGCACGTTGCTTGCCTACTGATGCGTACGCATTTCTTGCGCCGTGAGGAGACCACGTGTTGCGTTCGGCCGACAGAGCGTTGAGGTTCGCCCCGCTGCTGCTGATGCTGGTCATCGCAGTCGTGCTGGCTCCGCTCGTGTATGCCGTGAACTGCGATTTCGCGTGCCAGCAGGCGATGTCGACGCCCAACCCTCAGTGTTCGTACATCATGTCGACCCCCAACGCCGTCGTTCCGGCGGTCGCGGGCAGCAGCGCCATAACGTTCCTGAGCGTCCCCGCGGTGACCGCGCCGGTCATCGCCGCACCCACCGCCGTAGCCTATCTCCCGGACAGCTTCGCGCCGGAGAGTCCGCCCACAAGCCCATTGGGTGCCGTCCTCAGAGTCTGATCGTCCCTCTCGGGCATCCGTGCGTCCGCGCGTTCCCGCGTGCGATGCGCGTCTGATGCCCACAGTCCCCTTCGGCCCCGGCCGGAAGTACGTGCGTCTCACCGCGGGCGCGCTGTCAGGCACTTTCATGACAAGACTGACGAGAGGCTTTCTCGATGACACTGTTCCTCCCGATGTTCATCATCGGCCTGGTGTCGAGCGTCCATTGTGTGGCGATGTGCGGGAGCATGGTGCTCACGTACGCCGTCAAGGACGACACACAAGGCTCGTTCCTGAAACGGATGACACCCCACTTCGCGTATCACGCCGCGAAGATCCTGAGCTACGTGCTCGTGGGTCTCGCGCTGGGCGCGCTCGGTTCCGCACTGAATCTCGCGGGTATCCGCGGCTGGGTCACCGTCGGCGCCGGTATGTTCATGGTGATGCTCGGCCTGCAGATGACCGGCCGATTCCCCGCACTGGCACGATTCTCCCCGCGTCCTCCCAAGGTCCTGATGCGCGCGCTCATGAAGTTGCGCAAGAAGGCTAACGCAGACGATGCGGCCGGCGAGTCCTCGATGGCGACTCCGGTGATGTTCGGCCTGCTGACGGGGCTCATGCCCTGCGGCCCGCTCCAGGGCGCGCAGCTGGCCGCCGCTGGTGCCGGATCGGCAGCCAACGGCGCGATCGCCATGCTGGGCTTCGGGCTCGGCACGATGCCCCTGATGTTGGGCTTCGGCGCCGTATCCGGCATGCTGTCCGCCAAGTTCAAGACCCGGATGATGGTGGTCGCGGCTGTCCTCGTCATGGGCTTGGGCCTGGTGATGCTCAACCGCGGCGCCATGCTGCTCGGCTCGCCGGTGACCTTCGACACCGTGAAGGCTTCCGTCCTGGGCGGTCCAGTCGTGGCCTCGAACGCCGGTGGATCCGCACAGTACAAGACCGGCGCCGACGGCGTCGTCGAGATCCCACTCACCATCAAGAACACCCAGTTCGTGCCGCAGACGCTCTCCATCCCCGCCGACAAGCCGGTCCGGCTCATCGTCAACAGGCAAGAAGAGAATGCTTGCTCCGCTCAGCTCGCCGTACCTCAGATCGGCGTGCTCAAGGACCTGAAGGCGAACGGGACCACCGTTGTCGACCTTCCGGCCACCAAGGGCGGCACCTACACCCTCACGTGTGGCATGGGCATGATGTCCGGCCAACTCGTGGTGGGCGGTGCCCCCGGGACCTCCACGGCATCCTCGCCGGTCGGAGAGCTCGGATTGCTCCCCATGCTCGGTCTGGTCGCTCTCGGCGGCCTGGGCGCCTCGTTCTACGTGCGCCGCAGGCGTCAGGAGAAGGAAGAGGAAGAGCGCCGCGCGGCCCACCCGCGTCGCAAGGGAGACGCAAGCCGTCCCCGCTCCGGGGCGCGTCCGGGTTCGCACGCCGATGAGCCCGCGGTCGTCACCTACTTCGGCTTCACCAAGCAAGAGATCGTGACCGTCGCAGCGGCTGCCGCCGTTGCTGTAATGGCCGGATTCACTCTCGGTGGCGGGCTCCGATAGCCCCCCTCGACCAACGGAAGGACAGTACTCAGATGGCAATGAAGAAGAACGAACTCACCGGCGGGACCACCGTTCGATACGCGATCGTGGCGGCGTTCATCATCACTGCGTTCTTCGCGTCGTTCGCGTACGCGCAGTCGAAGAGCCCGAGCGGATCGACCGTCTCGGGCGTTGCGTCGGCGACGCCGAATGGCGCCGTAGCGGCCGGCTCCGGAGCCGCGGGCGGCGGTGCTGGCGGATGCTGCGGTGGTGGCGGCTCCTCGACCCCGGTCGAAGGCACAGCGACGGTCGCGGGCGGCGTGCAGAAGATCTCCGTTGACCTGTCGAGCGGTTCGTACAACCCGAACACACTCAAGCTCAAGGCTGGTATCCCCGCCGAGATCACCTTCGGCCAGTCCGGTGGCTGCACCAGCGCCGTTCAAAGCCAGCAGCTCGGATTCAGCGAGGATCTCTCGTCCGGTCCCAAGACCGTGAAGCTCGGTGCGCTCAAGCCCGGCACGTACACGTTCGCGTGCGGGATGAACATGGTTTCCGGCAAGATCGTCGTCGAGTAGTCGAGAGGGGAAGAGAAGATGACCGATAGCACCAGATCCATCTACAGCCTGACCATCGGCGGAGTCGATTGCCGGTGTGCGGGAGAGCTCATCTCGATGAAGGTCCTCCAGGTGGAGGGCGTCGAGGCGGCTTCGCTGGGTAGCGATGACGTCCTGACTGTGTTCGCCGATCCCGTCGTGGCGAGCGTCGACGACGTCGTTCGTGCGGTTGTCGACGCCGGGTTCGTGCCGGCGGACACCATCGAGGTCGGGGACGTCACGGCTCGAGGCGTCAACGTGGTCCGCGTGGTCGAGGTGACATCCGAGGTTCCCGAGTCCGAGGCTCCAGCGGAGATCACGGCCCAAGAGCATGACGAGGAGCCCGTGGACGGGCCGTCGGCAGAGCCTGCGGACGAGCCCATGCCGGCGTTCGTGAGCGAGGTCGCGGAAGAGGAGACGGTCTTCGTGACCGACGGCTGGCGCGAGCCCGTCGCCGTTCCCCTGGCCGATCCGTCGGCTGCGGAGCGCGAGATCCACTACGAGGCAGTGACCGCTGTGGCCACTAGCGAGTCGCCTCTCGAGGGCGTCGCCGAGACCATTCCGGTCGCAGCCTACGCGCGGGCCGAGCTCGTGCAGCGCTTGGACGTCGCCGTGTCCGACAGCTACTACCCGGCGCGCCTGGTCGTGCAGGCCGATGTCCCCGTCGAGATCGGCTTCGGCGAGGGCCACGGCTGCCTCGCCCACGTCCTGTTCGAGGACTTCGGCATCGACGCCGACCTGACCGACGGTGGCGCGATCGTGCGTCTTCCCGGACTGGCCGAGGGCACATACACGTTCTCGTGCGGAATGAAGATGGTGTTCGGCACGGTCGAGGCAGTAGCGTAGGCGCCGCACAGGCAGATGATCGGGCAGCCGCCGAAAGCGGCGCCCGTCAAGATACACGGAGGATGGCAATGACACTGGAGATCAACACTAGAGACCGGCTCATCCGGCTGCGGGTCGAAGGACTCGAATGCCGGTCGTGCGAGCGGCTCCTTTCCGAGAAGACACGCCTGCTGCCCGGCATCAACGCCGTGCATGTGGACGCGCAGGCGGGGGTCGTGTCGGTCTACACCGATCCCGCCACGTTCGACCTCGAAGCGCTGCTGGCCGCGATCGTCGAAGCTGGGTTCACACCTGGCGAGCTCGTGGAAGGCGAGCCGGCCGCGAGCATCGTGACCCCGGTGGTCGTTCCCGACGCCGTGGAGTTCACCGATCCGGAGGCCGTGCAGGCCGACGCCCCGGTCGAGACGGTAGCCACGGTCGAGGCCGTGGAACGTGTCGTGACCGCGTGCCCCGCGATGCCCGAGGACGAGCCGTTTGTCGCTGCTCCCGTGGCGGGTGCGGTCGTCGTCCAGGCGCAGCAGGCACTTCGCGAGGGCGTCTTCGCGGTCAGCGGCATGACGTGCGCATCATGCGTCGCCGTGATCGAGAAGGTGCTCGGCAAGACCGCCGGCGTGGTGTCGGTGAACGTCAACCTGGCCACCGAGAAGATGACGACCCGTTTCGACCCGTCAGTCATCGACGAGGCCGGTATCTCGGCCGCGGTCAAGAAGGCCGGCTACGGAGCGACGCTGATGTCCGTCACCGATGTCAGCGTCGCGGCGCCCGCACCGGCCGCCGCGCCTGCGCCTGCGCCCGTGGCTGTCGTGGCTCAGACCGTCGCGGCCGCTCCGGCTCCGAGGGCCGCCAGCGCCGGCACGGTCACGCTCGGCCTCATCGGTATGACGTGCTCATCGTGCGCGATGGTCATCGAGAAGACGCTCGCGAAGGTCACCGGCGTGCAGTCCGCGACCGTCAACCTGGCCGCTGAGACCGCGACCATCGCGTTCGACCCGGCAGTGGTCGGGCTGGACACGCTGATCGGGGCGGTCAAGGGCGCCGGTTACGACGCGATACTCCGCGTGGAAGCGGGTACGGCCGCCGGCGAGTCCGCGGAGGACGCCCAGCGCGCCGCTCAGCGAAAGCACACCGAGCACGAGCAGCATCTCTTCGTCTTCGCGCTTCTCCTGTCGCTTCCGGCGTTCCTCGTCTCCATGGTCCCGCCGTTCATGACCGCCGTTCCGATGGGCCTGGCCACGTGGCTGGCCAGCACGTTCGGCGGTGCCTGGGACCCGATGATGGTGCAGAAGTACCTGGCGTTCGCCCTCGTGACGCCCGTCCAGTTCTACGCCGGCTGGCAGTTCTACCGCGGCTTCTGGCACGCGCTCAAGCGCCGCACCGGCAACATGGACACGCTTATCGCGATCGGCACGTCGGCGGCGTACTTCTACTCGGTGGCCGCCACGTTCATCCCGTCCCTGCAGGCTGAGCCCGTCTTCTACGAGACGGCAGGCCTTCTGATCACCTTCGTGATCCTCGGTAAGTTGCTCGAGGCGAACGCAAAGGGCAAGACGTCCGACGCCATCAAGAAGCTCATGGGCCTCGCGGCCAAGACGGCGCGCGTGGTGCGCGGCGGCGTGGAGCAGGACATCCCGGTCGAGCAGGTCGTCGCCGGTGACATCGTCGTGGTCCGCCCCGGCGACAAGGTCCCCGTGGACGGTGTGCTGGTCGAAGGCCGTTCGAGCGTCGACGAGTCGATGCTCACCGGCGAGTCGATCCCAGTGGAGAAGAACGTCGGCGACAACGTGATCGGTGCCACCATGAACAAGGTCGGCGCGTTCAAGTTCCGAGCCACCAAGGTCGGCAAGGACACAGCGCTTGCCCAGATCGTCAAGCTCGTCGAGGACGCTCAGGGCTCCAAGGCGCCCGTCCAGCGCTTCGCCGACCGGATCAGCTCGGTATTCGTTCCGGCCGTCATCGCGATCGCCGCGGTAACGTTCTTGGTTTGGCTCTTCGTCGTCCCGAACTTCGTAGCAGCGTCGTTCTACGTGGCCGCCACTCCGTTCGTGAAGGCACTGCTCGCGGGTACCGCGGTCATCGTGATCGCCTGCCCGTGCGCGCTCGGTCTCGCCACGCCGACGGCCATCATGGTCGGCACCGGCAAGGGCGCCGAGAACGGCATCCTCATCAAGAGCGGCGACGCCCTTGAGACCGCGTACAAGATCAAGGCGATCGTGTTCGACAAGACCGGCACGCTCACGCACGGCAAGCCGGTCGTCACCGAGTTCGAGCAGTTCGGCTCCATCGAGAAGCTCGAGTTCTATCGCCTCGCCGCCGCACTCGAGCGCAGCAGCGAGCATCCGCTCGCAGAGGCGATCGTGAACTACGCGAACGAGAACAACCTGGTGATGGGCGACGTGGAGGGCTTCGAAGCCATCCCCGGCCACGGAGTCGAGGGCATCGTCGAAGGCCACCGGGTCTCTCTCGGCAACCGCCGGCTCATGACCCGCGACGGCGTGGACGTCTCCGCGTTCGCGACCCGCATCGAGCAGCTCGAGTCCGAAGGCAAGACCGTCATGCTGACCGCGATCGACGGCGCAGCCGCCGGTCTGATCGCCGTGGCCGACACACTCAAGGACAACTCAAAGGAAGCCGTCGCGCGCCTCACAAAGATGGGCGTCGAGGTCTACATGATCACCGGTGACAACCGCCGCACCGCCGAGGCCATCGCCTCGCAGGCGGGGATCGCGCCGGACCACGTGCTGGCCGAGGTGCTCCCCGAGCACAAGGCCGAAGAGGTCGGCAAGCTGCAGGCCAAAGGCCTCGTCGTGGCCATGGTCGGCGACGGCATCAACGACACGCCGGCTCTCGCGAAGGCCGACGTCGGCATCGCGATGGGCGGCGGCACGGACGTGGCGATGGAGACCGGCGGCATCGTGCTCATCAAGAACGACCTGCGCGATGTCGTCACGGCCATCGAGCTGTCCCGAGCCACCATGCGCAAGATCTACCAGAACTTCTTCTGGGCGCTCGGCTACAACACGCTCGGCATCCCGATCGCAGCCCTCGGCCTGCTCCGCCCGGAGCTCGCCGGCGCCGCGATGGCGCTCTCATCCGTCAGCGTCGTCAGCAGCTCGCTACTGCTTCGCCGGTTCAAGCCGAGCCTGGCCAAGACCGCCTGAGCGCTCATACGAGAGGACTAAGAGATGAAGAAGGCAACCCTGGTCGCGGTGACCGCGATCGGTACCGTGGCACTGCTCGCACTGACCGGCTATGCGTTCGCGAACGCCCCCAAGCCGGGCACGATGGTAGGCATCATCGCAAGTAAGAAGAGCGCGTCGGTCGAGGTCATGGACCAGCCGGGCGCGAAGGGCTCCATCAAGGTCGCGAAGGTGCAGGTCCCCGGTCCGTCGTGGATCGCGGTGCACCTGGACGACAAGGGCATGCCGGGTAAGCGGGTCGGCCTGCAGTCGGTCCCTGCTGGCAACAGCACCGACGTCGAGGTGAAGCTCGACGGCGTCAAGCTCACCGACAAGCTCATCGTGGCCGTGCATGCCGACCGTGGCATCGTGGGCAAGTTCGAGTTCGACAAGAAGCTGTTCGACGCCAGCCCCGACAAGCCGTACTTCGTGGGCGGCATGGAGCTCGCGATGGAGACGAAGGTCTCGGAGCGCCCGTTCGGCGTGAAGGCGGCCGACGGTGAAGCGTCTATCAAGGTCTCCGACCAGCCCGTGGTCGCCGGAGCCATCATCGTCGACGAGGCTGTGGCGCCGGCTGGCGCGTGGGTCGTGGTTCACCTGGACGAAGGCGGCAAGCCCGGCAAGCGTGTCGGCTACCAGCAGATCTTCGCCGGCACCAACCAGAGGGTCGCCGTGATGCTCGATCCGAGCATCACGCTGACCGACAGGCTTCTCGTGGCGGTCCACGCGGATCGGGGAGTCGCCGGCAAGCTCGAGTTCGACATGATGGACAAGTACGCCAGTCCCGACCAGCCGTTCTTCGTGGGCGGCAAGGAAGTCGCGACGGCGGTCACGATCAAGTAGCAACCGCACGCCGTCCCATACCATCTGACCCAGGAGGCCCCGAGTGACCGGCAAGCAGACCCGAACCTTCGCCATTGCACTCTCTTCCATCGCGATGCTCGCTCTTGTTGCCCTGCTGAGCGGCTGCGCGGTCGCTGCGCCCGGAGGCAGTGGAACGAGTGCAGCTCGGGCGCCGCAGCCGTCGGCCGCGTCCGCGCCTGCGCCGACCATCAGGCTGGTGACACCGCTTCAGGGCACGGAGGTGGTCGCGGGGAACGTGGAGGTGAAGGTCGACACCACGAACCTGGAGTTCGTGATGCCGAGCAACACGGTGGTTCCCGGCCAGGGCCACGTCCATTTCACGCTCGACGGCAATCCGTTCAAGATGAGCACGAGGCCGGCCTACGTCTTCGAGGGCGTTGCGCCGGGGCAGCACACATTGAGGGCGGAGCTGGTCCAGAACGACACGAAGTCGTTCACGCCACCCGTCAAGGAAGAGATCACGTTCTTGGTGAAGTAACCCCGGACGCTGGTGCGGGAAGACCTCCGGAACCGGCACCGCGCTCGCTTCGAGGGGCGCGGGCGAAGTAACTGAAAGGCAGACAGTGAGGCTCGCGACACATAGCTCCGCAGCGGCGTGGCACGTGGTGGTGGCCGGGATGGTCGCCACCGCGCTCCTCGCCGCCGTCCTGAGCGTGTCGTGTGTCTCCAGTCCCGTCGCCTGTGCGTTCGGTGTCGCTGCCCAGGGAGGTTCGTGCGTGATCACGTCGCATGCTCAGGTCGCGACCGCTGGATCGTCGGTCGGATCCGACGTGTTCCGAGTCTCCCCGAACCACGCCGTGACGCTCCTGTCCGCCGCAATCCCGGGCATGATCCGTGTCTCGTGGAGCGGGCACGGGCCCGAGCTGCCCGAACCGCCGGGATCAGCGGACCCGCTCCACGGACGTCTCGTCATATAGGCCTCCATCCCGCCACGGCTCCGAGCCGCGGCGCGCCATCCCCGTACCGGCCGCCCGCTTTGGGTGAACGGTACGGGAGTCCTGAGGCAGCCGGCGCCCCCGCCGGCATGGATGGAAGGATCCTCACCATGAATGCAGTCCATTTCGAGACCGACGGCCCCTACTGCGACCAGTGCACCGAGAAGATCGAGCGCTGCGTCGGCGGGATGCCGGGTGTCTCTATCGTGCGCTCCAGCTACGCTCACGGACTCACGACCGTTCTCTACGACGCCGACCTTGTGGACGCCGCGCGCATCGCAACGGCGATCCGCGAGTGCGGCTTTGCGGCCCGCCCCGCGCCATGGTACGGCACGGCAGATATGACTCTTCATAGCCGCGCGTTTTCCATGAGTGCGAGGTGACCCCGATGAACGCAGTGCACATCAAGACGCATGGCTTGCGATGCCATGACTGCACGATGCTCGTGGAACAAACGCTCTCGCACTTGGATGGAGTGAAGGGCGTGACTTCCGTCCAGTCACTGGGACTGACCTCCGTGCTCTTCGATGAGACACGGACAGACAGGGAGGTGATCGCCCACTCGATACAGGCGATCGGCTTCGAAGTCGAGCCCGACTCCCACAGAGTGTCCTGACCCCGCACCCACCCCGACCCTTTGTACATGGAGGTACCCGATGCGCGTACTCAGATCGACGTTCCTTGTCGGAGCGCTGATCGTGTTGACGATGTCGCTTCCGAGCGTCGCCTTCGCGGCGACGGCCTTCCCGGCACTCAAGTCCCTCGACGCGATCACGGGCACATCGTCGGGCGGGCAGGGCACTTTGAGCATCAAGGGGGAGCTGCCCGACGGGACCGCTCTTCCAGCCAAGGTCGTCGTCCCGATCCCGAAAGGGGTCCAGCCCGTGTGGGTCGGAGAGATACTCGGATCCGACCCGAGTAAAGACCCCACCGCGACCTACACGATCCAGCCCGGCTCCGGCTACGACCTGCTGACGATCACGCTGAAGCGCGTGCGTATCGGCCAAGCGGAGTTCTCGACCACATATGCGACCAAGGGAGGCGCCACACAGTATGTGGAGTCTCTTCCGATCCCCGGCAAGGTCGCGGTTGCCACGATCTCGATCGTGCTGCCCTCCGGATCCAAGGTCGCGTCGCTCACGCCGGGTCTCGCACTCGGCGCGAAGAACGGCGGTTCTGACGTGTACTCCGTTGCGTCAACATCGCCGCCGCCTGACACGACTTTGACTGCTGGACTCGAGGCGGTGAGTCCGACGACGCCCGGTACCCCGACGGGACAGTCCGGCGTCGTGGCGACCGCAACGGCCGGCGCCGCGAGCGGCGGCGGTAATCCGTCCGCGTTGACGCCCGTATGGGTGCTGCTCTACGCCATCGCGGCCGCGTTCCTGGGCTACAACGCTTGGAAGTACATGCAAGGGAAGCGCGCGTCCGAGAGCGGTGCGAGCACCGACATGCCGCCGGCCCGCAACGACGCGGACCGGCACGAACGGGTTCGAGAAGAGCGAGTGAAGACCGAGCAACCGAAGAAGACCGAGCAGCCGAAGAAGACCGGCAAGTCCCGCAAGCCACGGCCACAGGAAACGGCCCCCGTGGAGGAGATCGTTGCGGCCACGACCACTCCCGTCGAAGAGGAACGGCGCGACGCCGCTATCGAGGTCGACTCGGATCCTCCTGAGCCCGCCGGCGAAGCTGCTGAGACCGCTCCCGAGCGCGCTGAGCACGCCAACGGCGTGCTGGCGCACATCAAGGCCCTTGCCGCCCTCAAGACCGGCGGCCTTCTCGAGACTGATGAGTATGCGGCAGCCAAGGGAGTCGTCCTCTCGGGCGAGTCTCGGATGGTCCCGCTCCTGGAGGAACTCGCGGCGTTCAAAGCCGCCGGACTGCTGACGCCCCCGGAGTTCTCGTTGGCGAAGGCGCATCTGCTCACGGGATCGGGCGAGGTCATCACCCAGATCGAGGAACTGGCCGCGCTACAGGCCGAGGACCTGCTGACCAGGGAGGAGTTCCAAGCGGTCGTCGATCAGCTCTTGGACTCGTAGCGGCGCCTCACGCGACGACCACCGTCCCTCCGCACCAATGCGCCGGGTCTTGTGCCCGGAGGGACACAAACCCATCCTTTCGCATGCGCATGGTGCGTTACTTCCCATTGACCGCCCCGTCGCGGCGGGCTACTGGTGGAGGAAGGCGGTCGTGCGCATGCGGACCGTACCCGTCGCACCACGAAAGGGGGCGCCCACAATGGGTCGCCTGGAATCGATACTCGACGCAGTGGGGAACACGCCCCTGGTCCATCTCTCGCACATCGACGCCGACCTGCCCGTGACCATCCTCGCGAAGGCGGAGATGCTCAATCCGGGAGGCAGCCAGAAGGACCGAATCGCGCTCGCGATGATCGAGGAGGCCGAGCGCCGCGGCGTGCTCAAGCCCGGGGGTACGATCGTGGAGGCTACGGCGGGCAACACGGGCGCCGGCCTCGCGATGGTCGCGGCGGTCCGCGGCTACCGCTGCATCTTCGCGGTCCCGGACAAGATGAGCGAAGAGAAGATCGACCTGCTCAGGGCGTTCGGCGCGCAGGTCGTCATCACCCCGACAGCCGTTCCGCCGGACTCGCCCGACAGCTACAACGGCGTGGCGGCGAGGATCGTGGCAGAGACGCCAGGAGCATGGCGGCCAGGGCAGTTCACGAACGTCGCGAACCCGGACGCGCACTACCGGTCGACCGGCCCGGAGATCTGGCGTGACGCCGATGGCCGCGTCGACGCGATCGTCGCGGGTGTGGGGACCGGCGGCACGCTCAGTGGCGTCGGTCGCTATCTTCGCGAGAAGAACCCCGATGTGCGCATCATCGGCGCCGACCCCGCGGGATCGATACTCTCCGGCGACACGCCGGGATCGTGGAAGGTCGAGGGCATCGGCGAGGATTTCTTCCCCGACACGTTCGATTCATCGCTCGTGACCGACTGGGTCCGCGTGACCGACGCCGAGTCCTTCGCGATGGCGCGAAGGCTGGCGAGGCAGGAAGGGATCCTCGCCGGGGGCTCGTCGGGCACGGCGCTCCATGCGGCTGTGGTCGCCGGGCGCACCATGCCCCAGGGAGCAGTCGTGGTCGTGCTGCTCGCGGACACCGGTCGCAACTACCTCACCGGGCTTCACTCGGATACCTGGATGGAGCGCGAGGGCTTCCTTTCCGCCAACGCCCCCGGGCTCCGGACAGGAGAGGGAGATCTCCGGGGGGCGATCGCGTGAGATTCGCGACTCGCGCCATCCATGCGGGCCAGGACCCGGACCCCACAACAGGTGCCACGATCATCCCGATCAGCCAGTCGTCGACCTTCACGCAGGCGGCTCCGGGCGTGCACAAGGGGTTCGAGTACTCCCGCTCAGGCAACCCCACCAGGGCGGCGTTGGAGACGGCGCTGGCCTCGCTCGAAGGTGTGGGGCATGGGCTTGCGTTCGCATCCGGGCTTGCGGCGGAGAATGCGGTGTTCTCCCTGCTCGCCACGGGTGATCACGTGATCGCGGCCGAAGACCTCTACGGCGGGACTGTCCGCTTGCTGGAGACGACCGTCAGGACCCGAGGAGTGGACGTCACCTACGTCGACGGGACCGATCCGGAAGCGTTCGAGGCCGCGGTCACCCCCCGCACGCGCCTGGTGTGGGTGGAGACGCCGAGCAACCCGCTGCTCCACCTGACGGACATCGCCGCCGTGGCCGAGATCGCCCACGCCAGCGGAGCGGCACTCGCCGTCGACAACACCTTCGCCACCCCGTATCTGCAGCAGCCCGTTGCGCTGGGCGCGGACATCGTGGTCCACAGCACCACGAAGTACATCGGCGGGCACTCTGATGCTGTGGGCGGAGCGGTCCTCACGGACGACGACGAGCTCTTCGACCGGCTCCGCTTCTACCAGAACGCGGCCGGAGGCATCCCGGGCCCGTTCGACTCGTGGCTGATCCTGCGCGGTCTCAAGACGCTCGCGGTGAGGATGCGGGAGCACGAGAAGAACGCGCGTGTGCTCGCCGCGCACCTGAGCGCCGCCGAAGGGGTCGACATGGTCCACTTCCCGGGTCTGCCTTCGCACCCTCAGGCGCGGCTCGCGTCCAGGCAGATGTCGGGACCTGGCGGTATGGTGTCCCTGCGGCTCGCGGGCGGCAAGCCCGCGGCCCGGCGGTTCCTCCTCGCCTTGCGCGTCTTCTCGCTCGCGGAGAGCCTGGGAGGCGTCGAGTCGCTCGCGTGCTATCCCTCCGAGATGACCCACGCCTGGTTGCCTGAGGACGAGCGCGAGCGCCGCGGTATCGGTGGCGGACTCGTGCGGCTGTCCGTCGGGATCGAGGATGTCGAGGACCTGATCGCCGACGTGGACCGGGCGCTGGCAGCGGCGCGGGCGGGCTGACGACGGCCGTCACGACGGTTCCGCACCCGTGGGCGCCACTTGGCTCGTCGATTGCACTACATGTGTCGTCGGCCCATTACGAGGAGAGCGATGAAGACATCCCGCCACATGCGCATGTACCTCGGCACCACCCTTCCGGTGGCGCTGCTGGTCGTCGCCGTGCTGGGCCTCGTCGCGTGGTGTCCGTCCGCACTCTCGGCCTCGCCGCGGGCGAACTGCGCCGACCGTTCCTGCGCTCCGATCACGATGCGCGGCGTGCAGGCTCAGGAGCAGGTCCGGGCGACAGCGGGTGGCGGGCTCGATGCGTTGGTCTCGAGCTCTCTCCAGCCCGTCAGGGTCGAACGGATGGCCGAGTCCCTGTCCATGTCCGCCGGCGTCGCTCCCCAGCGCCCCGGCGATCCCCTCTTCGGGCGACTCCTGATCTAGGCCTGCGTCCCCGGGCGACCTGACGGGTCGTCGCGGGCACTGACGCACACTGACCCGATCAAAGGCCCACTGACATCGTTCGGTGGCACATCAGGAGGTTCGAAATGAAGACAAGGATCAAGATCGCCGCCGGCGTCATCGCCGGTGTGATCGTCGCGACCACGCTCGTAGGCACGGCGTTCGCCGCGACCCGCGACGCTGTGGACGCACCGTATGGTCGCTGGATGCTCCCGTCGAGGTCCGACACCTCATCGGTCGACCCGTCGGGCGCCTACCGCGGCATGCTCGACTTCATGGCGCGCTACCGCGCGGCTGACGGTTCGTACGACATGTTCCGCATGATGGGCGACGTCGCCTCCGGCGTGGTCGTCCCCGGTCACCGTGGTCCGATCGCCGGAACGCCCGGTTACCGCATGATGGGCGGCTCGCCCTTCACGGGTCCGCGGGCCAGCGCTCCGCAGGCACCTGCCGCGCCGCTCGACAACAGCGCGCCGCGCTTCCGCGGCCCCGGCATGATGGGCGGCACCTACGCCCCCGTCACCCCGCGCGGCTCCATGATGGGCGGCTCGTACTAGACCGATCTCGCTGACAGGAGTTGAGAGAGATGATGTTCTTCCTTTGGATCCCATTCCTCATCGTTGCCCTGATCTTCGGCTCGATGGCGTTCCGCGGCGGTGTGCCCGCCGCGTGCATGGCCGGTCACGCGACCGGCGCTACGACCTCCGACTCGGCGTCCGAGATCCTTCGTCGCCGCTTGGCGCTCGGTGAGATCACGCCCGCTCAGTACCAGGAGATGCGGCGCACGCTCGGGATCTAGCCGACCGCGAGCAGGGACGTGTGCGACGGGGCGCCTTCGGGCGCCCCGTCCGTTCTTTCCAGCGCCTCCCATCGGTCGGACGCAGGAGCGCGCCGGTTCGCTCGCCACGATCCGGGGTATCGACAGGAATGTCCCCAACAGTACGAGGTGAGGTCTTGAAGGATCGCTGGCTAGGAGTGGGCGCGGCGGCGTTCATCATCGTGGGAATCGTGGGGCTACTGTTCGCGGGAGCTGTGTCGGGCCCAGGCACGACGAGGAGCGGGGCCGGTACGAGCGGCACGGCCGCGAGTGGTGCCGGCACCGTCGACGGCTTCGCATCCAACGGCGAGCGCATCTACTACTCCGGGGTCGGTAGCAATGGCCCGATCTCCGTCGCCTGGGCGTACCAGAGCGGGTTTCCGGGCATGATGGGGCAGGGCATGATGGGCCGCACCGGCTGCGTCATGTGTCACGGCGCTGACGGCCGAGGCCGGGTCATCCGAATGATGGGCCCCGTGGTCGAGGTCCCGGACATCCGGTACGCGACATTGACCAGTCCGCATCAGGAGACGAGCGGGACAACACCCGGCTGGACGGACGCCCAGATAGCGGTCGCTGTCCGGCGCGGCGTCGAACCGAACGGCAAGGCACTCGACAGTCTCATGCCGAAGTGGGAGATGGGCGACTCGGACATGCGTGATGTCCTCGACTATTTGAAGGAGCTGAGCAGGCGATGATGAACGGATACGGCGGATACGGTGGATACGGCGACGGTGGGTATGGTGCGTCGTGGTTCGGCCTCGGAATGATGCTGCTCTTCGGTTTGGTGCTGCTCGTCGGGATCGTGCTCCTGGTCGTGTGGATCGTCCGCTCGGGTGGGCATTCGACCGGGCATTCAGGCGGGTACGTGATGCCCCCGGCGCCCATGGACGACGCGTGCGCCATCGCCAAGGTCCGCTTTGCGAAGGGCGAGATCACCAAAGAGCAGTACGGCGAGATGTGCCGAACCCTCGGAATATGAGGCGACACCCTGACGGCGGCGAGCACGCCGCTCCGGCGGGAGCCCACGATGGCCACACCGCGGGCCGCCACGCCGGACACTCTGTAGCCGATTTCCGCCGCCGGTTCTGGGTCTGCCTGGCCGTCACCATTCCCGTTCTCGCGCTCTCGCCCGGACTCCCGCTCGTGCCGGGCGGCCGTATCCTGACGCTCCCGGGCGCTGACTGGATCCTCCTCGCGCTGTCGACGTTTCTCTACATCTACGGCGGCATGCCGTTCCTGAAGGGGCTGGTCCGCGAGCTCGGTGCCCGCACTCCGGGGATGATGACGCTCGTAGCGGTGGCGATCACTACCGCGTACACGTACAGCGCCGCCACGGTGCTCGGTGTCGCGGGCATGCCGTTCTTTTGGGAGCTCGCGACGCTGATCGACATCATGCTGCTCGGCCACTGGATCGAGATGCGGTCCGTGGGCGAGGCGTCCAAGGCGCTCGAGTCGCTCGCACGGCTCATGCCGTCGCAGGCGCACCGCCGACTCGCCGACGGCGATACCGAGGACGTGCCGCTTGAGTCGCTGCAGTCCGGCGACGTCGTTCTGGTTCGCCCGGGCGAGAAGGTGCCGGCCGACGGCGATGTGACCGAGGGCGCCTCGTCGGTGGATGAGTCGATGCTGACCGGGGAGTCGGTCCCGGTCGGGAAGAAGCCGGGCGACCAGGTCATCGGCGGTTCCGTGAACGGCGAGGGCGCGCTGGTCGTGACCGTTCGCAGGACCGGCGCCGAGTCCTTCCTCGCGCAGGTGGTCGAGCTTGTGCGTGAGGCGCAGGAGTCGAAGTCCAAGACGCAGGACCTCGCAGACCGCGCGGCGATGTGGCTCACGCTGGTGGCACTGGGCGGCGGCGCGCTCACGTTCGGCACGTGGATGGCGCTCGGGCGCCCGCTCTCGTACGCGATGGAGCGAGCCGTGACGGTGATGGTCATCGCCTGTCCTCACGCGCTGGGACTCGCGATCCCCTTGGTCGTCGCGATGTCCACGTCGCTGGGCGCCGGGAGCGGACTGCTCGTCCGCGACCGCATGGCTTTCGAGACGGCGCGCTCGCTGCAGGCCGTCGTCTTCGACAAGACCGGCACGCTGACACTCGGGCGGTTCGGCGTGGCCGACGTCGCGTTGTGGGCCGACATGACGCGCGAGCAGCTGTTCGGTCTGGCCGGCTCGGTGGAGGCGCTCTCCGAACATCCGATAGCACGCGCTGTCGCGGACGCGGCGCCGGCACGCAGCGAGGTCAGCGGGTTCCGCGCGATCCCGGGCAAGGGCGCCGAAGGCGACGTCGATGGGCGCCACGTGGTGGTCGCGAGTCCGGGATATGTGGCAAGCGAAGGCGTCGCCGTGCCGGCCGGTGCCGTGGAGGCGCTGGCGGAGGGTGGCCGCACGGTGATAGTCGTGCTGGTCGATGGCAAGGCCGCCGGCGCGATCGCGCTCGCCGACGTGGTGCGTCCCGAGTCGGCGGAAGCCGTGCGCGACCTGCTCGCGATGGGCATCGAGCCGATCATGCTGACGGGCGACAGTCGTGCCGTGGCCGAGCGAGTGGCGACGCAGCTCGGTATCACACGCATCCTTGCCGAGGTGCTTCCGGCCGACAAGGCGGCCACGATCGGCGCCGTCCGCGCGGAGGGCAAGGTCGTGGCCATGGTCGGCGACGGCGTCAACGACGCGCCGGCACTGGCGTCGGCGGACGTCGGCATCGCGATCGGCGCAGGCACCGATGTCGCAGTCGCCACGGCCGATATCGTGCTCGTCCGCAGCGATCCGCGCGCCGTGGTAGCCGCCATCGGTCTTTCGCGGGCGACCTACCGCAAGATGGTGCAGAACCTCGCGTGGGCAGCGGGCTACAACGTCATCGCGATCCCGCTGGCGGCCGGCGTGCTCTCGGGCGTGGGCATCACGCTCAGCCCAGCCGTGGGCGGGCTGCTCATGTCACTGTCGACCGTGATCGTCGCGATCAACGCGCGGACGCTGAGGGCGTAGCCGTCGCGCCGGCCGGTGCCGCGAGCGCAGAGAGCGACCGGCGGCGCGGGACTCACGCCATGGGCACGCCGGAGCAGGACCGCTCAGTCGCAGACGGGACGGCTGCCAGTATGCTTCCCCGACCTCATCGCTTTCGCTTGCGGGCGCTCGGAGGCATCCGGCGTAGGTCCGCCTGAAGCGCGCCCGACACGAGCCGCAGCTGTGCCAGCATCGCGGCGATCGCGGGGTCACCGCCGGAGCCTCGCCTGATCGAGGCGTGGATGCGGCGGTGAAGGGGCATGTCCGCGATGGGCTGGAACGCCACGTTCGGGTAGTCCGTGATCAACGCGAGCGGAGGCACCAGCGCTACTCCAAGCCCGGCGTTCACGGCCGCGAGGATGACCTGGAAGTCCATGGAATGCAGGTCGGTCTTGGGCTGGTAGCCAGCGCGGTTCGACGCTGCCACCACGAGATCTATCATCGACGTCGAGTCGCGACCGACGATCCATTGCGCCTCCGCGAAGTCCTTGAGGCGCACCGGCGCACCCGCGGACGGATGTGACTTCGGCATGGCCAGATACGTCGGCTCCACGAGCAGTTGCTCGCGCTCGATCCCCGCGTCCTCGATGTCGGGGAGCACGTCCCACTGATAGGTCACCACGAGGTCGAGTTGGCCGGTCTTGAGCGCGGGAAGGCTCTCCTCTGGCTCCAGGTCGACCATCGTCACGCGGAGTTGCGGGTGTTCTTCGAGCATCGCGACGAGCGCAGGCACGAGCATGGCACGTGCGGCCGTCGGGAACGCGGAGACCTGCAGCCGCCCCGCGACGCCCTTGGTGGCTGCGTTGAGCGCGGCCTCCGTCTCCTCCAGCGCGGCGAATATGCGCTCCGAGTCGGCGACCAGGCGACTGCCGGCCTCTGTCAGCCGCACGCGTCGGCCTGCCTTCTCGAGCAGCTTGACGCCCGTCTCGCGCTCCAGCGCGGCCAACTGCTGGGAGACGGCGGGAGGCGTGATCCACAGCGCCTCGGCGGCCGCCGAGATGGTGCCGCGTTCGGCGACCTCGCGAAGGACCCTGAGCCTGTGCACGTTGAGCATTAAGCACACCTTACGTTATGAGTTAGAAAGGGTAACTGGAGTTTACGCTTCACAGCCCCGATGATACACATATGAACACTACAGCGAACACCCACACGGTCGCTCTCAAGGCGACCCACCGTTTCGAGGACAGCCTGAGCGAAGGCCGCGTCTACATCGGTCGCGCACTTCTCGCGATCGTGACGCTCGCCATCGTCTCCGCTGGACTCTCGACCCTGCTGCACTAGGCTCCGGGCGCCTGATCTTCCCGCCCCCCGACGCCCGGCGGGCCTGTTGCATAGACCAGGAGCGGCTGCGCGCATGCCCATGCCGCGCAGCCGTTCACTGTGTCGCCTCCCGGACATCACGCTCCGCGACCGTCGCGTGAGTCACTGCGGGGAGCGCTCGTGCCGATACTAGTCGGCATGGACGGGACCCCGCCTCGATACCCCGCGCGCATCGCCGCGCTCACCGTCGCTGCGATGGCGTGTCTGACGATGGGCTTCTTCGCGTTCGTGCGGCATGAGCAGGTGCCGCTGCTGTGGGCTGCCGATCTCGGGTTCCACGAACTGGGCCATATGCTGGCGATGTCGTGGGCGCCGCCTGTAGTCGCCGCCGCGGCGGGGTCCCTCGCGCAGGTGGCGGTGCCGCTCGGTCTGGCGGCATACTTCGCCATTGCGCGAAAGGACCGGACCGGTCTGTCACTGACACTCGCGTGGGCCGGCACCTCCATGGCCAACGTCGCAACGTACATCGCGGACGCGCCCTATCGGCAGCTGCCGCTGCTCGGCGGCCCCGACGGACACGACTGGGCATTCATCTTCGGGCCCGCGGGATTCGACGACCTGCGGGCGTCCGGGCCGTTCTCGATCGCCGTTTGGATCGCCGGTGGCTCGCTCGTAGTGGTCGCGACTGGAATGTGTCTGTACGGCATCTTCCGGGAGGTCGCGGGGCAGCGCGCCGCCACGCGCGAAGCCGCCCGGCTCAGCGCCCTGCCGCGTCACGAGCCGCGAAACCCCGTACCGGACGATCCTTCTCGGCTGTCGCCGTAGAGGCCGTGGACATCGCGCTTTCGCGCTTCGCGAGCCCCCGGCTTGGGGTACGAAACACCCACACGCCGGAGGTGATCGGGCATGGACATCGGGACCGGCAGGTGACCGCCGTCCCGCTCGCGCGTCACTTCAGTCCTACGAGGAGGTCGCACATGGAACTTTCGCTGAAGTCGACGCGCTCGCTGTCGAACGGTGTCGCCATCCCCCGGCTCGGTCTGGGAACGTACAAGGCCGCGCAGGGATTCCAGGTCGAGTCGCAGGTAGCGGCCGCGCTCGAGATCGGGTACCGGGGCATCGACACGGCCCGGATCTATGGCAACGAGGACGGCGTCGGACGCGCGATAGCGGCGAGCG
>JANYJF010000046.1 GCA_025361885.1 Coriobacteriia bacterium | reverse complement strand
TTTCGTCCCTGCTGAAAGCGGTTTACAACCCGAAGGCCTTCATCCCGCACGCGGCGTTGCTGCGTCAGGCTTTCGCCCATTGCGCAAAATTCCCCACTGCTGCCTCCCGTAGGAGTCTGGGCCGTGTCTCAGTCCCAGTGTGGCCGATCAGCCTCTCAGCTCGGCTACCCATCGTTGCCTTGGTAGGCCATTACCCTACCAACAAGCTAATGGGCCGCGGGCTCATCCCTCACCGTCGGAGCTTTCCCGATCAGACCATGCGATCCGATCGGAGTATCCGGTATTAGCACAGGTTTCCCTGAGTTATCCCAGTGTGAGGGGCAGATTGCCCACGTGTTACTCACCCGTTCGCCACTTTATACACCCCCGAAGGGGCTTTAATCGTTCGACTTGCATGTGTTAAGCACGCCGCCAGCGTTCATCCTGAGCCAGGATCAAACTCTCCGTTGAAAGTGTCACAGACCGAAGTCTGCGATTCACGAAGGTAGGATCTTGGTGATCCGGGTGACACTCGCCTTCCTCCGCGAACGGAGGTGGTTCGAGCATCGGAGTGTCATGTCGGTTTGGCCCTTTGACCGGCCCTCTCGACTTGACGGGTTTATGTGATCCGTCGTTGCGGATCCTTACTGGCTTGTCACAGTATCCAGTTTTCAAGGTTCAGGCACAGCGGGATACGTTACTTGCGGCGCACCCCACATGTCAACAGCTTCTTTTGACCTCTCGCGCCGGTTCAGTGATCTTGTCCCGGAGACGACTAACGCCTCCGAATCGGAGGCGTCCGCAGAACGCTAGACCGTCATCTGATGATGACTTCTCGTCCTATACGGTTGACTCCGTGCCAATGCGGCTTTTCAAGATCGCGCTCCAGTCGTGATGTCTGGTCGTCGAAGCGGCTTAGTTACGATAGCACCCGCCCGCACACCACGCAACACATAATCGCGAGATTCTCGTGCGACTTTCGCACGTGGCGTCGGCTCGCCGAGAACGCTCTTGCACCGAGCGCACAAGATACCACGAAACGGACCGCCAGCTGCGCGAATACGCCTATACGGGCTTGGCGAACCTGCGCTTGCCGGCTTGGACGATGCGCCCTCGCACGGACTCCCACGGGACGTCGTACGTCTTGGGGGCGACCTGCTCGCCGTCGATCCGCACACCACCGCCGTCGATGAGCCGCCTGGCCTCGGATGTCGTGGCTGCCAGCCCCAGGTCCTTCAGGAGCGCGGGCAGGTGCATGACGGGAGTCGCCTCGACGGCGACCTCAGGCACGTCCACGGGCGCCTGGTGCTCTCTGAAGACCCTGTCGAACGCCGCTTCGGCGGACTCCCCCGCACCCGAGCCGTGATACAGCACGACGATCTCGCGAGCCAGGCGTCGCTTCACCAGGTTGGGGTGGGAGCGGCCGGCGTCGAGATCCGCCTCGATGACGTTCACATCTTCGACCGACAAGGCGGTGCACAGGCGGAAGTACTTCACGATGAGCGTGTCGGGGATCGACATCACCTTGCCGAACATGTCGTCCGGCTCGTCGGTGAGCCCGATGTAGTTGCCGTACGACTTGCTCATCTTCTGCACGCCATCCGTGCCCTCGAGCAGCGGGAGTGTCAGGCAGACCTGCGGATCCATGCCGGACTTCTCCATGAGCTCGCGCCCGGCCAGGAGATTGAACAGCTGGTCTGTGCCGCCGATCTCGATGTCCGCCTCGACGGCGACCGAGTCATACGCCTGCGCCACCGGGTAGAGGAACTCGTGGAGAGAGATGGACTGCTGTCCGGCGTAGCGGTTCGCGAAGTCGTCGCGCTCCAGGATGCGTGCGACGGTGAATCGGCTCGTGAGCCGCAGGAGGTCTGCGAAGTCCAACTTGCCGAGCCAGTCTGAATTGCGGCGCAGCTCAGTCCGGTCCGGGTCGAGGATGCGGAACGCCTGCTCTATATATGTAGTGGCGTTCTCATCGATCTGCTCGACAGTGAGCGGTGGGCGCGTCGTGTTGCGTCCCGAGGGATCGCCGATCAACGCGGTGAAGTCCCCGATGATCAGCACGACCGTGTGGCCCAGGTCCTGGAACTGCCGCAGCTTCCGAAGAGGGACGGCGTGACCGAGGTGCAGATCGGGCGCGGTCGGGTCGACGCCGAGCTTCACGCGAAGGGCGCGCCCGCCGGCCAGCTTCTCTTTGAGAGCGTCGGCGGGAGTGACCGAGGCTGCGCCGCTGCTGATGATGCGGAATTGATCGTCTGATGCGGTCACTGCTGGGATGTCGACCTCCTGCGGGGCCTCGCGGCGCCTCTCGGCGGCGGGCAACGGTCCGGGAATGGTAAGGCCTCAGTCGCCCGGGTTTGGTAGGTTATGTGCTTGGAGGCCATACTAGCATGTAGGCGGCGATGCTCAGGCCGCCCCTGGAACCCGCGAAGAGACCCCTCCCACAGAGATCTGGCTGGTGACATGACGCCTTACGAGGAAGAACGACCACGCCCTCGCCGCGACCCCGCCCCGCGGGCTCGTGCCCGCAGCGGCGACCGGC
Organism: Coriobacteriia bacterium; assembly: GCA_025361885.1. Taxonomy (GTDB): domain Bacteria; phylum Actinomycetota; class Coriobacteriia; order Anaerosomatales; family PALSA-660; genus JANYJF01. Next base: position 19,241 of record JANYJF010000046.1, on the reverse strand, counting down.
CACCGGCGCGCTCACAGCGCCCGGTCCGTGAGGCGTCGTCCCGCGACGGACGTTCTCGGGGCGCGTCGACCCGGCCTTCAGCGAAGGGGCGTCCGTCGGGGCGCGGGCCCGCGCCGCGCAAGGGCCGTCGCTGGGTGCGCATCGCGTTGCTCATCCTCGCGTTGCTGCTCGCCACCCTGGCGGTCAGCGGGTGCGTCGTGTACAACTCGATCGCTTCGGGCCTGCCCGACCCCAGCAAGCCTCTGCGAGGCACCGAGCAGTCGACCCGCATCACGGACCGCAACGGAGCGCTGATCATCGACCTGTTCACCGACCAGAACCGCACGAACGTCGCGCTCAAGGACATTCCACCCGTCATGCGCAACGCGATCATCGCCACCGAGGACCAGCGCTACTACCAGCACCAGGGCATCGACCTCCTGGGGATGATGCGCGCCGGGTTCAACGACGTCGTGGGCGGGCGGGCCGCCCAGGGCGGTTCGACCATCACGCAGCAGTACGTGAAGAAGGCGTTCCTGACTCCCGACAAGACACTGAAGCGCAAGATCTCGGAGGCAGTTCTGGCCTACCGAGTGGAGAAGACGTACTCCAAGGACAAGATCCTCGAGATGTACCTGAACACCATCTACTTCGGACACGGGGCGTACGGAGTCTCGACTGCGGCGGAGACGTTCTTCGGAAAGCCGTTGTCGGCCATCACCGCGCCTGAGGCCGCGGTGCTCGCAGGCGTTGTGAAGTCGCCGGCGAACTACTCGCCATACCTCCAGCCGGCATCGGCCAAGCGCCGGCGCGACACCGTGCTCATGCAGATGCGCGACCAGGGCTACCTGAAGACGGCGGAGTACGCAGCCGCGATCGCCACGCCGATCGCTGTGGTGCCGCTCAAGCGTGGGTCCAAGGTCGCGCCGTACTTCGTGGAGTACGTTCGCGACCAGCTGGTCAAGCAGTACGGCAGCGACCTCGTATACCGCGGCGGCCTCAAGGTGAAGACCACCCTCGACCTCGGGCTGCAGGCGGCCGCTGAGAGCTCCGTCGCCAAGGCGCTCAACAAGCCCGGCGATCCGTCGGCCGCCGTCGTCACCATCGATCCTAAGACGGGTGCCATCCTGGCGATGGTCGGAGGCCGCGACTTCGCCAGTCAGCAGTACAACGTCGTCACCCAGGGTCACCGGCAGCCGGGCTCAGCATTCAAGCCGTTCGTGCTGGCCACGGCGCTCGGCCAGGGGGTCTCGCCCGAACAGGCCTTCGAGTCGGGGCCCGTATCGCTGGCCGTGCCGGGCGGTTCGGGCCCATGGAACGTCACCGGCGTGAGCGGCGGGGGCGGCGGACCGCTGCGCCTCCGCCTCGCCACCTGGGAGTCGGTCAACTCCGTCTTCGCACAGCTGATCCTGCAGGTGGGCGCCGACAAGGTGGCCGCCACCGCCAAGGCGATGGGCATCGCCACCCCCATAACCGCCGTGCCGGCCATCGCGCTCGGTGGTCTGAAGGAGGGCGTGACACCGCTCGAGATGGCCGCGTCGTATGGCACGCTGTCCAACGGCGGCACGAGGATGGACCCGTTCGGCGTCCTCGAGGTCCGCGACACGTCGGGGAAGGTCATCTCCACGGCCAAGCCGGCCGGGACGAAGGCGCTGGACCCGACCGTCGCGTACCTGACGACCGACATGCTCCGAGGCGTCATGGCGAGCGGCACCGGCAAGTCGGCGCAGATCGGCAGGCCGGCGGCCGGCAAGACCGGGACGACCCAGGAGTACCGTGACGCCTGGTTCGTCGGCTACACGCCCGACCTCGTGACCGCCGTGTGGGTCGGGTACCCGGACGCACAGCGGGCGATGACCTCGGTCCACGGCATGAAGGTCACGGGCGGGTCGTTCCCGGCCCAGATCTGGCAGTCGTTCATGAAGGTCGCCTCGGCACCCTTCCCGAAGAGCGACTTCCAGCGCCCCGCCGGGCTCGTCGATGTGACGTATTGCCTGGACAGCGGCGGTAATGCGACCCCCTACTGTCCCAAGACCGCGACCGGCCTGTTCATAGCGGACAAGCTGCCCGCCGACTGCACGTTGCACAAGGCACCCGTCACCGTCACCGTGCCGAACCTGGTCGGCATGACGAAGGACGCGGCCCTGGCCGCGCTCTCCAAGCTCGCGCTGCCGTCCAAGGTCATTGAGAAAGTCGTCCCGGGAGCGAAGGCGGGGACGGTCACCGAGCAGGACCCGAAGGCCGGCGGATCCGTGCCGCCCTCGACCGTGGTCACCGTCGTCGTGGTGGGCATCGCGAAGAACAAGCCTCCGGTGGCGTTGTTCGCATGGTTGCCGAAGCACGGCAAGCCCGGCGATGTCATGGCGTTCGATGCCAGCGGGTCTACCGGCGACGCAGTGATCACCAAGTACGAGTGGGACTTCGGCGACGGGCAGAAGGACAGCACGTCAGGCAAGGCCGTCTCGCATACGTACGCGGCAGCCGGCGCCTATAAGGTCCTCCTGAAGGTCACCGACACCGACGGCCAGACAGGGTCGGTGAGCATCGAGGTCAAGATCCAGTAGGCTCGGCTCGCACGAGAAGGACACTCGGAGGCTCAGCGCACCCCGCGGAAGAAGTGCCCGCTCGTTGACGGGCTGACGAGCGCCGCGGCGATGGTGCGGCCGGCAGCCACATCCGTCAGCAGGCGCCGATAGGCCTTCACCAGGCCGATGGCTTCCTGCGGCGTCGACGTGAACAGGTCGAGGCGGACGGCGGCGACCCCGGCGTCCAGGATCTCGGGCAGGGCGCGTGACAGATCGAGCGGGACCGAGTTGTAGATGTGCGCCCTTCCCCGCGAATCGCTCGAGACGGGGAACTCGTAGCCCTTCGCGTCGCGAAGGCGCCAGGTCTGACGGCGTCGGACGCACTCCTCGCACTCATGAGAGCACTCCCCCGCCGCCTGCAGGACGCAATGCTCGGCCACCATGAGCTCGAGCCGGCCGTGGATGACGACGCCCACCGGGACCGGAGAAGCCTGCGTCAGCACGGCGAGCTGGCGGCCCGAGACCTCCGGCGATGCCCACACGAACGATGCGCCCACCTCCGCGAGCGCGGCAGCCGTCCATGCGTTGACGGCGTTGAGGCCCGTGTCCGCCTCGACGATCGCTCCGGCCCTGGCAGCGGCAGCGAGCAGGCCGAGGTTCCCGGTGGCCACCAGCCCGCCCGGCTCCACGAGCGACAGCAGCCCCTCGACCTCCGAGTCGTGCGCGATCCGGCTCAACAGCGGCGACACACCCGCGGGCAGCCGCTCGGCGGCGTCATCACACTGGACGGCGCATAGTACGCGATCGGCCCCGGCCGCGACACACGCGGCAGCCGTCTGCCGGTCCGAGACCGCCACCACGAGCGCAGGCGTCCGTGAGGCGCCATCGACATACGAGCCCGCGCGAACGGTGAGGACGCTCGCGACCGCGAGGTCGTCCGGTGCCGAGACTGCCGGGCGGGCGGTCCACGGCTCCAGGCGCTGAGCGTCGAGCCGCTCAAGGGCCAGGCGGCGCAGCGCGTGCAGGGCCGAGAAGCCGATGCCGGCGTCAGGGTCGAGCTCGACATCCCACCCCGCCGCCACATACGAGCTCCCGCCGAGACGGCCGACGTGCTCGATGATGTCCTCGGCCGTCACCGGCTTCGTGCGCGCGGTCTCCACAACGTCGCCCGTCGCGGTCGCCTGATAGCCGGCCGCGGTGGCGGTGATGCTGACCGGGACGCCGACGCGCACGCGTACCGCGAGTCCGACAGGCGTGGGCCGACGGTCACGCTCGCCTGTGAACGTGCGCCTGGCCGCGTCGGTGAGCGACGCGCTCGACACGCGGAAGACACGGTCGCCCGTGCGGACGGAGTGATCGAGCGCGATCGTCGCGCGGCTGCCCGCCGGCGCGACCGCGCCCTTGCCGCCGTCGATCTCGATGTCTCCGACGACTTGGGCGAACCGCCCGGCACCCGTCCACACCTCGATCCGATCGCCCTTCTCCAGAGCGCGGTCTAGCGCGATGGTCGCCGTGAGGCGCGTGGTGGACACGACCCGACCCACGAGTACGCCGCGGTTGTTGGGCCGCGCGTACGACATCATCCGGTCGTCCCTGATGCCCGAGAGGTACGCCTCCGAGAAGCCGCGGCTGAATGCCTCGTCGAGCATCTCCCACTCGGCTTCCCCGGCGCTGTAGGCCCGCGGGTCCGCGACCGCGCGATCGAGCGCCGCCCGGTAGACGGAGACCACCGTGGCGACGTACTCGGGGCTCTTCATGCGGCCCTCGATCTTCAGCGCGCTCACGCCCGCGACCACGAGCGCCGGCAGCAAGTCGAGTCCGGCGAGGTCCTTGGGGCTGAGCAGGTAGCGGCCCGGGACTGTCGCGATCTGACCGTTCGCCGCCACGAGGTCGTACGCCATGCGGCACGGTTGAGCGCACATCCCCCGGTTGGCCGAGCGAGCACCGATGACCGAGGACATGAGGCATTGCCCCGAGTAACAGAAGCACAGGGAGCCGTGCACGAACGACTCGATCTCGACGGCGCCATCGCGCACGAACCCGGCTATCTCAGGGACCGACGTCTCGCGGGCGAGTGTCACGCGACGAACGCCCATCGCGGCCAGCGCGCGGATGGTCTCGGTGTTGTGGGCGTCGATCTGTGTCGATGCGTGGATCCGCACTTCGGGGAGGTGGCGGTGCAGCATCGCCAACAGCCCCAGGTCCTGCACGATCACGGCGTCGACGCCCGCGTTCCAGGCGTCAGCCACCATGCGCACAGCGCCCTCCATCTCCCCCGGCAGAACGACGACGTTCGCTGTCAGGTAGACTCGTGCCCCATGGAGATGTGCGTAGCGCGTGGCTTCGGCAAGGCTCTCGAGGTCGAAGTTGTCCGCACCTCGCCGGGCGTTGAGCTCGCCGAGTCCCAGGTACACGGCGTCCGCGCCGTTGGCCACCGCGGCGACGAGCGAGTCACGGTTCCCCGCCGGGGCGAGCAGCTCGGGCGCGGGACGAGTGGGGGGCGCGGGGTGCATGGTGTGGTTCCTCGTGGTCATTGGCGGCATGGCACGACTCTCGCGAGGCGCGTAACATCATGGCAACCGTGGTGTGGCGCGTACCGGTCGCACGCCACACTAGCAGCCTGGAGACGAAAGGCGACATATGTCAAGCAGGCGACGCGCACGGATCCGCAGCGGCGGAGGCGCGAAGATCATAGTGATCAGAGTACTCGGCATCGTCGTCGCGGGCCTCATCGTCCTGGCCGCCCTGGGCACGGCCATCGCGTTCGGCTACGTGAACAAATCCCTCAAGGGCCTTCCCGACGTCAACGATCCCAACGCTTTCAAGGTGGCGCAGCCCACGAAGGTCTTCTCGGCCGATGGGGTCCTGCTCGCCAACTTCCATCTGGAGAACCGCGAAGTCGTCCCCATATCGGCGATCGCCACCGACTTGGTCAACGCGGTCGTGGCCACAGAGGACGAGCGATTCTACCAGCACCACGGCGTCGACACTCAGGGCATCCTTCGCGCGGTCGTCATCGATCTGCGATCCGGCTCCGCCAAGGAGGGCGCGTCGACGATCACGCAGCAGTACATCCGCAACACCGTACTGGCCAACCAGGCGCGTGACATCACCATCGCGCGCAAGATCCGCGAGATGTACCTTGCGAACGAGTTCGAGAAGATGCACTCGAAGCGCGACATCCTCGGCTTGTACCTCAATACCGTCTACTTCGGCGATGGGGCGTACGGCGCTGAGGCGGCGTCGCTTCAGTACTTCGGGAAGCCGGCGAGCCAGTTGACGCTGGCCGAGGCTGCCCTGCTCGGCGGTCTGCCTCAGTCACCGAACGGGTTCAACCCGTACACGAACCTGGCCGCCGCGAAGTCGCGCCAGCGCTGGGTCCTCGGGCGCATGGTGGCCAACACCAAGCTCACCCACGTCACCCGGAAGCAGGCCGACGAGGCGCTCAAGCAGCCCATCGTGCTCAAGCGCATCGCCAACCCGAACCAGGGGATCTACCAGGACGGGTACTTCGTGTCCTACGTGCGCAGACTACTGCTCGCGCAGTATCCGGACTCGCTCATCTTCAAGGGTGGGCTGAAGATATACACGACCATCGACGAGGGCCTTCAGGCCGCCGCGGTCCGCGCGGTCCAAGGAACCCTCAACAAAGGTGGAGATCCCGAGGCCGCGCTGGTAGCCATCGACCCGAATTCCGGCTTCATCAGAGCCATGTACGGCGGACGCGACTACGCGACCGACCCGTTCAACGCCGCCACGCAGGGACGCCGGCAGCCCGGTTCCTCGTTCAAGACGTTCGTGCTGGTGACCGCCATCGAGAAGGGCGTCCCGCCCAAGCGGCCCATCGACTCGTCCTCGCCTGCCGTCATCCCGAGCAAGCCTCCGTGGAAGGTCTCCAACAGCGAGGGCAAGGGCAGCGGCTACATCACCATCACCGACGCCACGCGCAACTCGGTCAACTGCGTCTTCGCGCGACTGATATGGGAGCTCGGCGCCAGCGAGGTCGCGACCACGGCCAAGCGGATGGGCATCACGTCGAACATCCCGCCGTTCCCGTCGATTGCGCTCGGTTCGGCTCCCGTGAGCCCGCTCGAGATGGCGTCCGCCTACGGGACCCTGGCGGCCAACGGCACACACTTCAAGCCCACAGCGATCACCAAGATCATCAACTCCGACGGCGAGGTGATCTTGGACTACAAGCCGGCGGGTATCGCCGTGCTGACCCCCGAGGTGTCCTGGGCCACGACGCAGCAGCTCATGGGCGTCGTGCAAAGCGGCACCGGCACCCGCGCGTCACTGAGGAACCGTGAGGTCGCCGGCAAGACGGGGACCGCGCAGAACTACCAGGACGCGTGGTTCGTCGGGTACACGCCGCAGCTGGTCACCGCCGTATGGATGGGACGCCGCGAGGGCTCCATCCCGATGACGAACGTGCACGGGCAGCGAGCCTTCGGCGGTACGTTCTGCGCCCCGATCTGGCACTCGTTCATGAACGACGCGATCGGCGGCCTGCCCGTTCAGAACTTCGCGCGGTTCGACGCTCCGCACTACACGTGGAAGTCCTCGTGGGACCACGCGCTGGGAGTGGCCGTTCCGCCAGGGGTGCCGGTGCCCGCACCGGTCACTCCGGGACCGGCTCCAGTGACCCCGCCGCCGGTCACGCCACCTGCGAGCGGCACGGTACCTCCCAAACCGTAGCCGCGCGGCAACACGATGACGAATAAGGCCCGGTCCCTCGTCGAGGGACCGGGCCTTATTGCATGCGGCGTTCGCGGGTGCTCCTACGAGCGGCGGACCCGCACGATCCCCGACGTGCAGTAGATCTTCACGCCGCGCTTCTCGATCTCGTCGAGGATGAGGTTCATCCCCAGCGCGTCGGAGGAGATGTGGCCCGCGATGATCAGGTTCATGCTCAGCTCGCCGGCGTGCGTGCGGTGCTCTTCGGAGAAATGCATGCCGACCAGGGTGTCGACACCGGCGGCCGACAGCCGGTCCAGGGCCTTGAGTGGGCCCTCGGTGCCGCCGGTCATGTCGACCACGATCCGGCCGGGCCGGTGCTCACCGTCGCCCTGGACGAGTTCGGGCCCGTAGCCCTTCCGCGCCGCGTCGGCGTACTCGTCGATCCCGCGGAGCGCCTTGACCACGTCGTCGAGGGTAGCGGGATCGCGCTCGTCGAGGTGGCGCTGCACGAACCGGTTGACGCTGTTGTCCGCCGGGGTGTGGCACGACATGCACGCGAAGCCGAGGATCTCAGCGGCCATGATCGACCGGTAGTGGTTGTACGGCAGGAAATGCCGGCGCACCTCGGCCGCGCGGGGCGCGATGAGGGCGTCCGCGGCGCCAAGGCCCACGCCCTGGAGGTGCCACAGGTCCGCCTGCATTCCCATGACCTCGTCGAGTCGGGCGAACCCGGGCCCCTCGGGGTGATGCGCAAGGATCAGGTCGATCGGCTCGCCCTTCTCGCGGAGCCGGTCGGCCAGCAGGACCTCCGCGGTCTCCATGTCCACGCCGGTGATCAGGCCGCGGACCTCCAGGTCCGGGTCGCCGCACGCGATGCGGGTATCGGAGTACGGGTTGGTGAGCCGCTCGGTGTCGTAGAACGGCTTGTCGTCGGCATCGAGTTTGTCGAACTCACGGCGCGCGACGTCCATGACGCGCTGGAGTTCCTGGGGGCTGCGGCCGTCGGCTTCCATGCCGCGCTCGACGCACAACTGGTAGATCTCGGAAAGCTTCACTTGGGCTCCGTTCTCCGTGCTGATGGGACGTGGCGATTGGTCGGCCGCGGGCCGGTCCGGCCCTTCGAGACATGCGGGTCGCCGGCGAGATGATACCGCAACTCCAGCTCGTGCCCGTTGGACAGGCCGACCCGGCCGGTGGTCCGGACCGCGTCGGCGGGCGCGGGTGGTGCGTCGTAGACGAACAGGCGTCCGGCGCCCAGGGCACATCCGTTGTCGGTCAGATCGATGCCGAGCGCCGCCGCAAGCTTGCCGGGGCCGTTTGCGAGGTCCGCGCCGCGCGCAGGCGCGCGGCGACGCAGCATCTCCTCGACGCCGAACAGCGGCTCGATGGCGCGTATGAGCACGGCGCCGGCCGTTCCGTCAGCCTCGGTGACGAGGTTGATCATATGGTGGTTCCCGTACGTGAAGTACACATAGGCGACTCCCGGTGGTCCGTACATGACGGCGTTGCGGCGCGTCATCCCCTTCGTGGCGGCGTGCGAGCCGGGATCGCCTGCGCCCAGGTACGCCTCGGTCTCCACGATCCGCCCGCCGGTGACATCTTCGCCCGAGGTACTTACCAGAACCTTACCAAGCAGCTCCCGCGCGACGGTCGGCGTGTCGCGCTCGAAGAACTCAGTCGGAAGCGCCGTGAGCGACGCGAGGTCGAGCGTCATCGGCGGACTCGGTGGCATGGCCTTCATCGCCCGAGGGTCCTGAAGCGGCGCAGCCACGTGCGCGCGACGTCCCACGGCTGGGCGTTGAGCAACTCACCGGGCACGGTCCATCCCCGGCGCGCCATCGCCACGCCGTACGGCATGTACCGGAACTGCTCGGCCTCGTGCGCGTCGGTCCCGAGGGTGAAGCGGACGCCGCGTTCGCGGGCCATGCGGATGTGCGTGTCGTCGAGGTCGAGGCGGTCGGGGTAGGAGTTGATCTCGAAGATGGTGCCGGTCTTCCCCGCCTTCGCGAGGACCTGGTCCATGTCGTAGTCGATGGCGTCGCGCCGGCCGAGCACGCGGCCGGTCGGATGTGCGATGACGTCGACGAAGGGGTTGTCGAGCACGCGGAGCATGCGCTTCGTGCCCGCCTCGCGCGAGGCGCCCCAGCCGGAGTGCATCGAGGCGAGGCAGATCTCGAACCGTGCGAGGAGGTCCTCGTCGTAGTCGACGCCGCCGTGCTCGTCGATGTTGAGCTCGATGCCCTTGAGGATGCGCGGGCCGGGCGTGGAGTTGACCTGGTCGATGAGCTCCCACTGGCGCTCCAGGCCGTCGAGCGTCAGCCCGCCCACCATCTTGAGGTTCAGCGCGTGGTCGGTGGCCGCGAAGTACTCGTAGCCGAGCTCGGCTGCGACGGCGCGGTTCTGCAGCAGCGTGGACCTGCCGTCGGTGGCCACCGAGTGCGATTGCAGGTCGCCGCGCACGTCCGCGATCTCGACCAGGCGCGGCAGCTCGTGCGCCAGCGCCGCCTCGATCTCGCCGTGGTCGCCGCGGATCTCCGGTGGCGGAGTGTCCATGCCGAGTGCTCGGTACACGTCGGCCTCGGTGGCGCCGGCGATGCGCTCCCCGCCCTCGACGCGGAAGACCCCGTACTCGTTGAGCTTGAGCCCGGCCGCTTTGGCCAGAGCGCGAAGGTGGATGTTGTGGGCCTTGTTGCCCGTGAAGTACTGGAGAGCCGCTCCCCACTCGTCCGGGGCGACCACGCGCACGTCGGCCTGTAGCCCGGACGTCGTCATCACCGAGGTCTTGGTCTCGCCGCTGCCCAGGACCCGCGTCACCAGCGGCAGCTCGCGCACAGCCGCCATCACCGCGGCCGGGTCGTCCGAGGAAGTCAGGATGTCGATGTCGCCGATGGTCTCCTGCATGCGGCGCAGCGAGCCGGCAAACTGGACGTCGCGGACCGCTGGCACGGCACGCAGCCCCGCCACCAGGCGCTCCGCGAGGGGCAGCGCCGTCGACACCGGGATGCGCTCGTGATGCCGCAGGTACGCCTCCGCGCCCGCGGCGATGCCTTCGGCCGACTTGGCACCGAACCCGCCCAGGGTCGCGACCCTGCCGGACGCGAGGGCCGCCTGCAAAGCTTCGATGGAGTCGACGCCGAGCTTGTCGTAGAGTTGGCGGGCCCGCTTGGGACCGACGCCCGAGACCTGCATGACCGCCAGGAGCCCTTCGGGGAACTGCCGCTTGAGCCCCTCGAGGTCCGGGAACGTGCTGGTGGCGATGATCTGCGCGACGGCGGCCGCCGTCTTGGCGCCCACGCCGGGGATCTCGGTGAGGCGATCGGCGCCCGAGAGGGTCGTCACGTCCTCGGGCCACGCGCGGATCGAGCTCGCGGCCTTGTGGTAGCCCAGCACGCGGAAGCGGTCGGCGCCGGAGATCTCGAGCAGGTCGCCGGTGTCGTCGAGCATTCGGGCGATGGCGTGGTTGTCGAACTCGGGCATCGGCGTCACCCCTCGCGGCGGGCGGCCAGCCACTCCTGGGCGGCCGCGAGAGCGACCTTGGCCCGAAGGATCTGGATGCGCACGGCGTCGTGGCCGGTGCCGCCCTCGCTCACGCGACGCGACACGATTCGCTCGATGTCGACCGCCTCCATGGCGTCGTCGCCGAACTCGGGAGACGCAGCGCGAAGGTCGTCGAGCGTCAGGTCCTGCAGCGAGCAGCCGCGGCGCTCGCACAGCAACACGAGCTTGCCCACGACCTCGTGCGCCTCGCGGAACGGCACGCCGCGGGACGCGAGGTGGTCGGCCAGGTCGGTCGCGGCCATGAAGCCCCCGAGCGCGCCGGCGCACATGGCATCGACGTTCACGCGCATGGTCGAGAGCATGCCGTCGGCGGCGCGCAGGCAGTCGACGGCGGTATCGATCGCGTCGAAGGCCGGCTCCTTGTCCTCCTGCATGTCCTTGTTGTAGGCGAGCGGCAGGCCCTTGAGCGTCACGAGCAGGGACATCAGGTCGCCCACCACCCGTCCGGTCTTTCCTCGCACGAGCTCGGCGAAGTCCGGGTTCTTCTTCTGCGGCATGATCGACGAGCCGGTGGACCACGCGTCGTCGAGGGTGATGAAGCCGAACTCCTCGGTCGACCACACGATGAGCTCTTCCGCCAGGCGAGAGAGATGCACCATCGTCACGGAGCAGGCGTACGTCAGGTCGAGCAGGAAGTCACGGTCGGACACCGAGTCCATGGAGTTAGGAGACACGCTGCCGAAATCGAGCTCAGCCGCCACCGCGGCGCGGTCGATGGGGAACGTGGTGCCGGCGAGCGCCGCCGAACCCAGGGGAAGCACGTCGGCGCTGTCGAACGCGGCGCGCAGCCGGGTCACGTCGCGCCCGAGCATCCAGAAGTACGCGAGCAGGTGGTGGGACAGCAGCACCGGCTGCGCCTTCTGCATGTGCGTGTAGCCGGGCATGACGACGCCCAGGTGCTCCTCGGCGAGGCCAAGCAGGGTCGCGCGAAGGGCGGTGGCGCCGTCCGCGAGCGCGACGGCCGCCTCACGCGCGTACATGCGCGCATCCAACGCCACCTGGTCGTTGCGGGAGCGCGCGGTGTGAAGCCGGCCGCCCGCCTCGCCGATCCGCGCGGTCAGCGCTCGCTCGATGGCCATATGGATGTCCTCGTCGGCGATGTCGAAGACGAACAGGCCGTCCTCGATCTCGCGGCGGATCTCATCCAGGCCGCGCTCGATGTCCGCGGCGTCTCGCGCGGAGATGATGCCTTGGGCGCCCAGCATCCGCGCGTGCGCGATCGAGCCGCGGATGTCGGCCGCCCACATCCGCCGGTCGACGGGCAGAGACGCCCCGAAGCGCGCCGCGAACTCGTCGGCGGAGCCTTCGAAGCGGCCGCCCCAGGGCGTCTTCGCGTCAGCCATCGGCGGCCGGGGGCGTCGTGGGCGGCGCCGGTGGCGCGGCTGGCGGAGTCGGCGTCGCGGGCGGCGCCGGTGGCACGAGCGGCGCCGGCGACGCGGGTGGGGCTGGGGCCGCAGACGCTCCGGCCGCCGCGGTCGGCGACGCGATCGTCGCCTGCACCTGCGGGGTCGGAGGCGTGCTGGAGAGTTGCATCGGCTTCTGGCGCACCAGGAAGAAGATCAGGAGCGCCACCAGCAGCACGAACAGCAGCGTGCCGCAGCAGATCAGCCCTCCCGTGAGAGACAGAGCCCCGCCGAGTAGCGAACCGAAGTCCATCGCCTACACCTCCCCTTCCTTGCCGACCTTGCGGCGCTGGCGCGCCCAAACCTTGGTCGGCAGTCCCCACAGGTCGATGAAGCCCTTCGCGGCCTTGTGGTCGAAGCTGTCGGCGGCGTCGTAGGTGGCCAGGTCGTAGTCGTACAGCGAGTAGTCGCTGCGCCGGCCGACGGCCACGCACGAGCCCTTGAAGAACCGCAGGCGCACATCGCCCGTCACGAGCTTTTGCGTGGAGTCGATGAAGCCGTCGAGCGCCTCCTTGAGCGGCGAGAACCACAGGCCGTTGTAGACGAGGTCCGCCCACGTCTGCTCGATACCCAGTTTGTAGTGCAGCACGGACCGCTCGAGGCACAGGTCCTCGAGCGCCTTGTGCGCCTGGATGAGCGTGAGCGCGCCCGGAACCTCGTACACCTCGCGGCTCTTGAGGCCCACCAGCCGGTTCTCGATCATGTCGATGCGTCCGAAGCCGTGCCGACCCGCGAAGAGGTTCAAGTCCACGATGATGTCGTGGAACGACTTGCGCTCGCCGTTGAGGGACACAGGCAGGCCCGCCTCGAATCCCAGCTCGATGTACTCGGGGATGTCGCAGGCCGAGGAGCGCGCGTCGTTGGTCATGGTGTAGATGTCCGCGGGCGGTTCGATCCACGGGTCCTCGAGCACACCGCACTCGATGGCGCGGCCCCACAGGTTGTCGTCGATCGAATACGGCGACGCCTTGGTGGTCGGTACGGGTATGCCGTGCGCGGTCGCGTACTCCATCTCCAGCTCGCGCGTGCACAGGTCCCATTCGCGGACCGGGGCCAGGACGATCAGGTCGGGATCGAGGGCCGCGATGCCGACCTCGAAGCGCACCTGGTCGTTGCCCTTGCCGGTGCAGCCGTGTGCGATGTACTTGGCTCCGTGGCGATGCGCTTCCTCGACGAGGTGCTTGACGATGATCGGGCGCGACATGGCGGAGAGCAGCGGGTACTTGTTCTCATACATCGAGTTGGCCTTGAGGGCCTTGGCCAGGAAGTCCTCGACGTACTCCTCGCGGACGTCCTTGACGATCGACTCGATGGCGCCGATCTGGAGCGCCTTCTCGCGCACCATCTCGAGGTCCTGACGCTCCTGGCCCACATCGATGGCGAGCGCGATAACGTCGAGGTTCTTGTTCTCGATGAGCCACTGGATGGCCACCGAGGTGTCGAGACCGCCGGAGTACGCCAGTACTACCTTTTCCTTCGCCACGAGATACGCCCTTCTTCGCCTGACCGATCCGCTTACGGCTTGCCGCGGTACTTGTTGATGCTGTCGATGAGCGACGTCGCGTCCGCCTCGTTGTTGCAGATGACCAGGATGGTGTCGTCACCCGCGATGGAGCCCAAGACCTCCTCGAGTTCGGCGGCGTCCAAAGCCGCCGCCACGCCGGCAGCCGTGCCCGCCGACGCGTGCACGAGCACGAGCTTCTCCGACTGGACGACCCCGGTGACCAGGTCGGAGATCATGCGCTGCAGGTGCAGGTCCTCGGAGAGCACGTATACGCCCTCCGGGAGCTTGCGAAGGCCCATCTCGGTGATGTCGCGCGAGACGGTGGCCTGCGTGCATACGTAGCCGAACGACTTGAGCCGCTCGACCAGGTCGCGCTGCGTACGGATGCGCTCCCGGCGGACCAGCCGTCGGATGACCTCCTGGCGCTCGATCCTCTTCCTCAACTTCCGTCTCCCCCCTAGCCGGCCAACAGCGAGACGAGCGCCCGCTGCGCGTGCATGCGGTTCTCCGCCTCGTCGAACACCACGGACGCGGGCGAGTCGATGACCTCGTCGGTGACCTCTTCGCCTCTGTGCGCGGGCAAGCAGTGCATGAAGATGGCCTCGGGGTGCGCGAGAGCCATGAGTGCGGCGTCGACACGGTACGGCGCGAAGACCGCGAGGCGCGTGGCGTGCTCGGCCTCCTGTCCCATCGACGCCCACGTGTCGGTGACCACGACGTCGGCGCCTATGACGGCGTCTCGAGGATCGCGGACGACGGCGAGCTGCGCGCCGGTCTCAGCGGCGATCTCGTTGGCGCGCTCGACCGCGGACTTGAGCGGCTCGTAGCCCGGAGGGCACGCGACTGTGACGTTCATGCCGACCTGCGCGCCGCCGACCAGAAGCGTGTTGGCCATGTTGTTGCCGTCGCCCACGTACGCGAGCGTGAGGCCCTGCAACTGGCCCTTGTGCTCGTGGATGGTCAGCAGGTCGGCGAGCACCTGGCAGGGATGGTAGTCGTCGGTGAGCGCGTTGATGACGGGCACGGACGCGGCCGCGGCCACTTCCTCGAGGTGCGACTGGGCGAACGTGCGAAGAACGATCATCGAGCAGTACCGCTCCAGCACCTTCACGGTGTCGTAGACGCTCTCGTTGCGCGAGAACGCGGAGCCCTCACCCACGAGCAGGACCGGGGTGCCGCCGAGGTTGCTGACCGCCAGCTCGAAGCTCACGCGGGTGCGCAGGGACGGCTTGAGCATGATGATGGCCACGGCCTTCTCCTCGAGCGGCCTCGTGCGCCCGACGGCGGCCTTGCGCGCGCGCTTCTGCATGATGGCGCGCTCGATCACGGCATTCACCTCGGCCGGGCTGAAGTCCCCCAGCGTGAGAAGGTCACGTCCTACGAGTGATTGCATCACGTACTCCTAACGTTGTCGGTCGCCAAGAACTCATAAAGCGCACCGATCAGTGTATCAATCTCCGCGTTTCCGCACACGAGCGGAGGCAGGATACGCAAGATATGCGGTCCTATGTTGTTGAGCACGATGCCGTGTTGCAGTGCGAAGGCGGTGCATTCGGCCGCGCGCGGCGCCGCAAGCTCCACCGCCGCCATCATCCCGGCGCGCCGGATGTCGTTGATGGCGCCGGTGGCGGCCATCAGTTCGTGCAGCTCCTTGCCCATGTACGCGCCGGTGGCGAGCGCGCGCTCGCCGAGGCGCTCGGCCGCGAGCGCAGACAGGGTCGCGCGTCCGGCCGCGCACACGAGCGGCCCGCCGCCGAAGGTGGAGCCGTGGTCGCCGGGCTCGAACGCCGCGGCCACCTCGGTCGTGGCCACCACGGCGCCGATCGGCAGCCCGTTGGCGAGCGACTTGGCGAGCGTCATGATGTCGGGCTCCACACCGTACGCCTGGTACGCGAAGGCGGGACCGGTGCGGTAGCAGCCGGTCTGCACCTCGTCGAGGATAAGAAGGATGCCGCGCTCGTCGCACAGGGCGCGGGCCGCGAGCAGGTAGTCGGAGTCGCACGGGTAGACGCCGCCTTCGCCCTGGACGGGCTCGAGCATGACCGCGCAGGTGTCGGCGGTGACGGCGGCTCCCAGGGCGGCGATGTCGTTGAGCGGCACGTGCGAGAATCCGGGAGGCAGCGGCGCGAACGCCTCCTGCTTGGACGGCTGGCCGGTGGCCGCCAGCGCCGCGAGCGTGCGCCCGTGGAAGCTGCGCTCGGCGGTGACGATGTTCACGCACGCTTCGCCGTGGTGCTTCTTGCCCCAGCGGCGCGCGAGCTTGATCGCACCTTCGACCGCCTCCGTGCCCGAGTTCGCGAAGAAGACCTGCTTGCCGCCGCCCGCGAGCTCCACGATGTCGGCCGCGAGCTCCGCGCGGTGCTCCACGTAGTAGAGGTTGGAGACGTGCGTGAGCTTGGCGGCCTGCTCGGCGAGGGCAGCGGTCACGGCCGGGTGCGCGTGCCCGAGGTTGACCGAGCCGATGCCCGCAACGAAGTCCAGGTATTCCCGACCAGTGTCGTCCCACAGGCGCATGCCTTCGCCGCGGACGAACAGGACCGGCTTGCGCGCGTACGTGTGCATGACGTAACGGCCGTCGAGGGTCCGGGCCTCGGCGAGGGTGAGGTGGTGGCTCGCGCTCACGCGGTACCTCCGGTGTCGGCGGGGCTGGAGGCGTCGGCGGCGGCAGGGTCCGCGGCATCCGCGGCGCCTGCCGGGTCGGCCACGATCATGGTGCCGACGCCCGCGTCAGTGTAGACCTCCAGCAGCAGCGAATGCGGCACGGTGCCGTTGAGGATGTGCGCCCGGCCCACGCCCGCTCGCAGCGCGATCGCGCACGCGCCGATCTTCGGGATCATGCCTTTGCTCAGAGTGTCGCCCGAGATGAGGTCCTCGGCCTGCGAGAGCGTCAGCGCGCTGATGAGGGAGGACTTGTCGTCGAAGTCGTCGTAGAGGCCATCGACGTCGGTCAGGAAGATGACCTTCTCGGCGCCGAGGGCCACCGCGATCTCCCCCGCCACCAGGTCCGCGTTGATGTTGAAGGAACCGCCGTCTTCGCCCGCACCCACCGTTGCGACCACGGGGATGAAGCCGTCCTCGATGAGGTTGTCGAGCACGGTGGTGTCGATGGCCGTGACCTCGCCGACGCGGCCGAGGCGCTCGGAGACCGCGCGGGCGCGGATGAGGTTGCCGTCATCGCCCGACACGCCGACCGCCAGGCGGCCGTGCATGTTGATCGAGGAGACGAGCTCCTTGTTCACCTTGCCCACGAGCACCATCTTGACGACCTCCATGGCGGCGTCGTCGGTGACGCGCAGGCCGTCGAAGAACTCGACTTTCATGTTCAGGCGCTCCATGAGGTCGGTGATGGCCGGGCCGCCGCCGTGCACGATGACCGGGTTGATGCCCACGAACTTCATGAGCGCGATGTCGTCGGCCACGGACTCGCGCAGCGCCGGGTCGGTCATGGCCGCCCCGCCGTACTTGATCACGACCGTCTTGCCCAACGTGGCCTTGATCCACGGGAGCGCCTCGGTGAGCGTGGCCGCCTTCTCCAGCAGCAGGTCCATGTCCTTGACCACTATCGATCAGCTCCGGTACTCGCCGTTGATGCGCACGTACTCGTACGTCAGGTCGCAGGTCCAGACGGTGGCGGACGCATCGCCGACGTGCAGGTCCGCGACCACCTCGACGGTGGGGAGCTTGAGTGCGATGGCCGCGGCATCCTCGTCGAACGCCACCGCGGTGCCGTTCAGGCAGGTCGTGATACCGGCGAAGACGACCTCCAGGGCGTTCGGGTCCACCTTGGCGGACGACTTGCCGACCGCCATGGCCACGCGGCCCCAGTTGGCGTCGCCGCCGAAGATGGCCGTCTTGAACAGCGGTGAATCAGCAATGGAGAAGGCGCACGCCTCGGCGTCGGTGGCGGTGGCGGCTCCGCGCACGGTCACCTCGATGAACGTGGTGGCGCCCTCGCCGTCGCGGACGATCATGCGGGCGAGTTCCGCGCATACGTGGTGGATGGCGGCGAGGACCGTGGCGAAGGCGGCGGTTCCCGGCTCGATGGCCGGACCGCCGGCGGCGCCGGATGCCATGAGCAGGCACATGTCGTTGGTGGAGGTGTCGCCGTCGACGGTGATGCGGTTGAAGGTGCGGCCGACCGCGGCCCGCAGGGCCGCGTCGCATGCGGCGGAGGTCAGCGGCGCGTCGGTGGTCACGTAGGCGAGCATGGTGGCCATGTTGGGCTTGATCATGCCGGAACCCTTGGCCATGCCGCCGACGGTGCAGGTCACGCCGTCGACATCGAATGCGACGGCGACCTCCTTGGTGAAGGTGTCGGTGGTCATGATGGCGCGGGCGGCGTCGGATCCCCCGCCGGCGTGCAGCGCGGTGGCCGCGTCGTGGATACCGGGCAGGACCGCGTCCATCGGCATCGGAACGCCGATCACCCCCGTTGACGCGACGATCACCTGGTGCGGGTCGCAGCCGAGCGCACTCGCCGTGGCCTGCGCCATGGCGATGGCGTCGGCGGTGCCCTGCTCGCCCGTGCACGCGTTGGCGTTGCCGGAATTGACGACCGTGGCGCGGATGGCCCCGTGCGCGATGTGCGCGCGGGAGACGTTCACGGGCGGCGCGGCCATGGAGTTGGTGGTGAATACTGCGGCGGCGGGGACCGCAGTGGCGCAGGCGATCATCGCGACGTCGGGCTTGCCGGACGGCTTGATGCCCGCGGAGACGCCGGATGCGAGGAAGCCCGCGGGCGCGGTCACGCCGCCTGCGATGCTCTCGAATGCCGCCGTCGTGTCCACTGACTGCCTCCCGGGTGCGCCGCGGCCCGCTGATTGGAGCGGGCCGCCGGTACGTGCTGTGGGTGCAGTCTATGGGTTGTTCAGTATATCGGTCAAGTGATATGCGGTTATGTCGCACGATTGCGCCGTGTGATGCTTTATGCGCGGATGTCCGCCTCACAGGTCATGCGCTTCTGTCGCTCTTGGTTCATCTCCCGTGAAGTATGGGTAAAGAACCTGACGCGCCGCCCGAACGGGAGACGGCATGCCGGAAAGGAGCCTTGCGATGGCTGACGTGATTGTGGATCCGAACGGCTCCAGCAGTGGGCCGTGGGTGGTTGTGACCGTGATCTTGGTGGTGTTGATCCTGCTGCTGGTCTTCGCGTTCTTCGGTCTGTTCGGGACGACGGTGCAGCAGTACGTCCCATTCGCGCCGGTTGTGGTGCCGGTGACCCCAGCGCCCGCGACGCCGGCGTCACCCGGAACGCCTGGAGCACCTGGTGCACCAGGGGCGCCCGGAGCGCCGGGAGCACCCGCACCGAGCACGCCTACCACGCCGTAGCCGACGAGGTAGCGAGACGTCGAGAGCCGCTGGGGAAGTCCATCCCGGCGGCTCTCGTTTCGCTTGGGGGTTGGAGCGCTACACCACCGGCGGCGGCGCCGTGAGGCCAGCTGTCTCGGCAAAGCCGAGGGCGATGTTGGCGCACTGGATGGCCTGGCCGCCGGAGCCCTTGACCAGGTTGTCGATGGCGCACGTGGCGATCAGCGTGCCCGACGCGCGGTCCACCGCCACGCCGATGTGCGCGCGGTTGGACCCGCGGACCTC
>JANYJF010000066.1 GCA_025361885.1 Coriobacteriia bacterium | reverse complement strand
CGTTCAGAAGTTCGGCGGGAGCTCGGTCGCGACGACCGAGCGCATCCTCGCGGTCGCGCGCCGGATCATCGCCACCAAGGAGGCCGGCAACTCGGTCGTGGCCGTGGTCTCCGCTATGGGCGACGTCACCGACGACCTGCTTCAGCTCGCCGCCGCCATCAGCTCCGACCCGCCCGAGCGCGAGATGGACATGCTGCTCGCCACCGGCGAGCAGGTCACCATCGCGCTGCTGGCCATGGCCATCCACTCGCTCGGCCACGAGGCGATCTCGTTCACCGGGGCGCAGGCCGGCATCGTCACAGAGTCCGGACACACCAAGGCCCGCATCGCCGAGGTCCGCGCGGACCGTGTGAGCGATGCGCTGGCCGCCGGGCGCATCGCCATCGTCGCCGGATTCCAAGGAGCCACGCCGGACGCAGAGATCACCACGCTCGGCCGCGGCGGCTCCGACACGACAGCGGTGGCAGTGGCCGCGGGCATCGGCGCCGACGTCTGTGAGATCTACACCGACGTCGACGGCGTCTACTCCGCCGATCCTCGCATCGTGCCCGGCGCGCGCAAGCTCGAGGTCGTCAGCTACGAGGAGATGCTCGAGATGGCGGCGACCGGCGCGCGCGTGCTGCAGTTGCGCAGCGTGGAGTTCGCCCGCAACCACGGCGTGACGCTCCACGTGCGCTCCTCGTTCAACGACCATACCGGCACCATCGTCAAGGAGGCCGACGAGACCATGGAACAGGCGATCATCTCCGGGGTCACGCACGACACCTCGGAAGCCAAGATCACGATCCGCGACGTCCCGGACCGGCCCGGCGTGGCCGCCGAGGTGTTCGGCCACCTGGCCGACGCCAACGTCAACGTGGACATGATCATCCAGAACGTGTCAGAGGATGGTCTCACCGACATCTCGTTCACCACGCCCGACGAGGACCTCGTGCGCGCCAAGCGCGCCGTCGAGGAGGTCGTGGCCGATCTCGGCGCGCGCACGTGGTCCGTCGACACGTCCATCGCGAAAGTCTCGCTCGTCGGTGCCGGCATGAAGACGCATCCCGGTGTGGCCGCCGATATGTTCCGCACTCTGGCTGACGCCGGCGTGAACATGGACATGATCGCCACGTCATCGATCCGCATCTCGTGCGTCATCGATGCGAAGGACGTGCAGACCGCCGTCCGCGTCCTGCACTCCGCTTTCGGACTCGACGAAGGCGCCGTCATCGCCGAGGTCTCGCCCTCGGCGCCGATGGGAGCGTGACTGCCATGGCCTGGAACAAGCCGATGCCGGCGCGGCCGGTGGTGGCCGTGGCGGGAGCGACCGGAGCTGTGGGTCGCGAGATGCTCAAAGTGCTCGAGCAGCGCGCGTTCCCCGCTGAGCGTGTCATCGCGCTGGCGTCGAGCAGGTCCGCGGGCAAGGAGCTGCCGTACGCCGGCGGTCACCTGACGGTGGAGCTCATGACGCCGGAGAGCTTCGAAGGCGTCGACATCGCTTTGTTCTCGGCGGGCGGCACCATCTCGCAGATCATGGGACCTCAGGCTGCGGACCGCGGCTGCGTGGTCATCGACAACTCGTCGGCATTCCGCATGGACGAGTCCGTGCCACTGGTGGTGCCGGAGGTCAACCCTCAGGACGTGTCCTGGCACTCGGGTATCATCGCGAACCCGAACTGCTCGACGATCCAGATGGTGGTGGCCCTCAAGCCGCTCAACGACCTGGCGCCCATCAAGCGGGTCGTGGTCTCGACGTACCAGGCGGCCAGTGGGGCGGGCCAGGCGGCCATGGACGAGCTGTACTCGCAGAGCCGCGACTTCCTGATCGGGCAGGAGTTGCACGTCGAGCAGTTCGCCCACCGCATCGCGTTCAACTGCATTCCGCACATCGACGTCTTCTTGGACGACGGCTCCACGAAGGAAGAGTGGAAGATGGTCGTCGAGACGCAGAAGATCCTGCACGCGCCCGACATCAAGGTGTTCGCGACGTGCGTTCGCGTGCCGGTGCTCCGCTGCCACTCCGAGTCGATCGACGTGGAGTTCGCACGGCCGGTGAGTCTCGATGCGGCGCGCGCCGCTCTGTGCTCGGCACCCGGGATCGCGATGATGGACGACCCGGCCTCCGGGACCTACCCGATGCCCGCCATGCTCGAGGGCACCGACGAGACGTTCATCGGACGGCTGCGGGTCGACCCGACAGTGCCCCACGGCATCTCGATGTGGGTCGTGGCCGATCAGCTTCGCAAAGGAGCGGCGCTCAACGCCGTGCAGATTGCCGAGGCGCTGCTGCCGCGTTAAGGTTCAGGAGGGGAGCCGGCCTCATGTGCCGGTCGCGTGTGTGCCGACGCTTGTCCGCGCGACGGTCTGGAGGGGTTGCATGAGTGACGCGAAGATACTGGTCGTCGAAGATGACGAGACCATAGCCCGTTTCGTGGAGCTGGAACTGGAGCACTCGGGGTTCGCGGTCACGCGGGCGGGCGACGGCGCGACGGCGCTTGAGTCGGTGCAGGAAGACGCCCCGGACCTGATCGTGCTCGATCTGATGCTCCCGGGCGTCGACGGCCTTGAGGTGGCGCGCACATTGCGTTCCGGCGGCTTCACGAACCCCATCCTGATGCTCACGGCCCGCGCGCAGACCCACGACGTGGTCTCTGGCTTCGATGCCGGTGCAGACGACTACCTTCGCAAGCCCTTCGAGATGCCTGAGCTGCTCTCACGTGTCCGCGCGCTGCTCAAGCGCGTGACAGTCGAGGAGGAACCGCCGATCCACGAGGCGTCGGGCGTCACGGTCCGAATGGACCGTCGCTCGGTCGAGGTGGCGGGAGAGATCGTCGACCTCACGGCCAAGGAGTTCGACTTGCTGTCGTACCTCGTCGCCAACGCCGGTCGCGTCGTCTCCCGTGAGGAGATCCTCGAGAACGTGTGGGCCGGCCAGCATGCGAGCGACAGCAATGTCATCGAGGTCTTCGTCTGCCACATCCGTGGCAAGATCGGCGACCGCGACAATCGGATCATCCAGACCATCAGGGGCGTGGGCTACTTCTTTGCGAGGGGATAGATGCGCCTGACCTCGTTCAGGACGCGCGTCCTCGTCCTTGCCATCGCCTTCTCGATCGCCATGGTCGCGGGCGTCCTGATCACGACGTACGTCGTGGTCCACGACGGCATGCTGGCGACCGCCCGCAGCGAGACCGAGCGCATGTCGAGTCTCGCCGTCCGCGAGGTCGCTGACTCCGCCGCGAAGGCCACGGAGGACGCCGCCGCTCGGGGACTCTCAGGACGCCAGGCCAGTGACGATGCCCTGGCGGCGTTCCTGCGCTCGCTGCCTGGGATGTTCGGCATCACCGGCTTCGCGGAAGGCCGCGTGGCGGTGTGGGACGGCACCGGCGCCCTGCGTTTCAAAAGCGACGATCGAGCGGTCGTGCGTGACGACGGCGGCAGGATGCTCGCCTTGACCGGCGGGCGGGTCGTGGAGAGCCGGCTCGACGCGTCGGCGGAACTCGCCGGCCTTTTCGGGCGACCCGGGCTCGGTACGTTCGTGGCGCACGCGCCGATCAGGGTTCCGGACGGCGACACGTGGGTCCTGGATGTCGTGTACCTGCCCGTGCGCGAGACCGCGAGCATCGAGGCCATCCGGCCGCCGATGATGTCGCTGTCGCTCGTGGCGATGCTCATCGTCGTGTTCGTGATGCAGGGCATGATGGGCTGGGTCCTGAGGCTCGTCGACGACCTGCGCCAGGCAGCGGACGCGGTGGACGCCGGTAACCTGGAAATGCGCCTGCCCGAGGAGGGCGGGCACGAGATCGGCGAGCTCGCGCGATCACTCAACAACCTCATAGACCGTCTTCGCCGACGCGCGGATGCGCAGACCAGGTTCGTGGCCGACGCGTCGCACGAGTTGGCGACGCCGGTCGCGGGCATCCGCGGCTACATCAACATCCTTCGTGGATGGGGCGCCGACGACCCCGCGGTTCGTGACGAGGCCATCGAGGCCATCGACCGCGAATCGCGGCGCATGGCGCGCCTCACGAGCCAGCTTCTGTCGATGATCCGCTCCGAGGGCAACGTGGAGTTCCACCCGGTCCGCCACGACCTGAACGCGACAGTGCGGCAGGTGCTGGTGGAGGCGGCCACACGCTACGCCGGCAAGCGGATCGTGTTCGAGGGTCCACCCGAGGGCCCGCTCATGCTCACGAACGACCCCGACCGCATCGAGGAGTTCCTCGCGATCCTCGTGGACAACGCCGGGAAATACACGTCCGAGGGCGGTACGGTCAGCGTGCGGACGCGCCGCAGCCGGGATTCGATCGTCGTTGACGTCTCCGACACGGGTCCCGGCATCCCTCCGGCGGACCTGCCGAGCATATTCAACCGCTTCTATCGCTCCGACGCCTCACGCTCCAAGGACACGGGCGGATTCGGTCTGGGTCTAGCGATCGCGAAAAGTATCGTCGAGACGTGCAGTGGGCAGATCTCCGTGTCGAGCGAGATCGGCAAAGGGACGACCTTCACGGTCACGCTGCCCCGATCGGTGTCCTAGTCGGGACGAGATCGCCTGGCGCGGTCGTCACGACCGTCGAGGCGATCTCGTTCGTCTTCGGTTCGCCCGGCCCCGGTCCACTCCAATGCGTCAAGTCCGCGCCTTGTCGTGCCGATGGGGAC
Organism: Coriobacteriia bacterium; assembly: GCA_025361885.1. Lineage (GTDB taxonomy): Bacteria > Actinomycetota > Coriobacteriia > Anaerosomatales > PALSA-660 > JANYJF01. The sequence goes on along the minus strand of JANYJF010000066.1, from coordinate 2,322 downwards.
TAGCAGTACTACGCCCGCGACACCAAGATGAGGGGCATGCAACCGGACGTGGACAGAGACCTGCTCAAGAACACATTCAGGACGCCGGCGTGGAGCGACGTCGTCTCCTCGCTGCGCACCGCCCTTGGGGTGAACGTCACGGTCGTCGACCTCACCAGCGGCGGAACCATCGCCAGCTCCGAGTCGGCGCACGTGTGCGAGATCATGCGGCACTCCGGTTTGGGGGCGTCGCTCTCCTGCGTCTCGCAGGCCGAGCGGGAGTTGACCCCGGACGAAGCGGGCACCGTGCGAGCCGTCTGCGAGCTCGGGATGCCGTGCATCTTCAGCCCGGTGCGTGCGGCCGGCAAGGTCGTGTGCCACGTGATGGTCTCGGGCTTCGTCAACACCGAGCGCGAACGGACACGGATGCTGCAGCGCATGCTGCTCGGTGGCGTGCCGGAGTCGGATGCTCGCGCCGTCTTGGAGGACGTCCCGATCCTGGACCACGAGCGTTCCAGCGCCGTGGTGAGGCTCGTCACCTCCCACGCCGAGCTCGCGCTCTCGTCCATCATCGAGGAAGGGCATCGGAACGGCCGTCTTCGCGAGATAGCGCTGCTCTCCGAGGTCACCCACGATCTCGCCCCGGAGATCACCGCGTACGAGAGGATACCGGAGCGGGCCCTTGCCACCGCGTTGCGCCTGACGGGAACGAGCGCCGGATCGATCCTGTTGATGTCACCCGGTCCTGATCTGATGCAGGTCGCTGCGGTGGCGGGTGGCTGGGACGGCATGCATCTGGGCGACATCGTCGACACCGCGGACACCACGGTCGGTCATGTGGCGGTCACCGGCCGCTCGGTGCTCTCGACCGACGTGGCCGAAAGGCACGCCGGGCGGGCTGCAGCGGGCCACAGCTCCTCGCTGTGCGTTCCTCTGCGCGTGGGCGAAGCGATCCGCGGTGTGATGAGCGTGGAGCGCCGTGGCGGCACCCCGCTCGCGGCCGACGACATGCGCCTGCTCGAGGCGTTCGCGGAAGTCACGACGATCATGCTGGACTCGGCCCGCGAGTTCCGCGACACCAACACCCAGCTCGTGGAGCTGATCCAGGTCAACGAGGTGGCGAAGGTGCTGAACGCCACGCTCGACTACGACAAGCTGGCCGACATCGCCATCCGGGTATTGGGCAAGACCCTGGAGTTCGGCGTCGGGGGGTTCATCGTGGACGGTTTCGGCGACCGGCGCGGCCGCGTGCTGTACGCCATGGATGTCTCGCGAGGGGACCTCGCCCTCATCTTGGACGAAGTGACCGGACGCCCCGTCGATCCCGACGATGAGGCGGTGCATATCATGCCGCAGTTCGCGGAGCTCTCCGAGGAGCCGGAGCCGATGCACGCGTCTTGGACCGTGCTTGCCGAGGAGATCCGGTTCAAGAACATATCGGCAGGCTATCTGTTCGTGGCGTCTCCGGTGACCGGCGCGTTCCGCGTTCACGACCGGCGGGTGCTCGCGGCGCTGTCCGCGCATCTGTCGATCGCGCTGGAGAACACCACGTTGTACGAGCGACTGGGGGCGGAGTTCAAGCGGACGATCGCCGCCCTCTCGGCTATGGCGGATGCCAACGAGCGTCTCGAGCGCGGGCACACCGACCGCGTGATGGACTACGCGGTGGCGATCGGGCTGGAACTCGGACTGCCGCTCGACGAGGTCGAGACGCTGCGGTTCGCGGGTCTGCTCCACGATCTCGGCAAGAATGGCGTGGACGAGGAGATCCTGATCAAGCCGTCGACGCTGACGGAGCAGGAGCGCGAGCAGGTGCGCCGTCACTCCGCGATGGGCGCGACGATCGTCGATCAGATCGACTTCCTGCAGGAGATCGAGCCCGTGGTCCGGTACCACCACGAGCGATTCGACGGCACGGGCTATCCCGAAGGATTGTCGGGGATCGACATCCCGATGCTCGCGCGGGTGCTCGCGGTGGCCGATTCGTACGAGTCGATGACGGGCAAGCGCCCGCAGCGCAAGGCGCTGCCGGTCGCGAGCGCACGCGTGGAACTCGAGCGCGGGCGAGGGACGGTGTTCGATCCCGAGGTCGTCGACGCGTTCCTGGCGGTGCTCGATCGGCGGGTCGGGGCGGCTTCGACGGGGCTGTTCGCCATGGGTTCCCATGAAGGGCCGATGCTCCCCGCGTAGGACCGGCGTTCCGTGCACGAGGGCTGTTCCGCTCCGGGGCGACGCTGCGTACCAGCCGCCGTGAAGCCCCAGCCGCCGTGAAGCCCGAGCCGCCGTGAAGCCCGAGAGTCCGGACACTCTCCGCGCGGGTCACAGGCCTAGGCCTGTGACCCG
>JANYJF010000041.1 GCA_025361885.1 Coriobacteriia bacterium | reverse complement strand
GCTCCAGGCGCCGCCGCTGCGTGCGGAGAGCTCCTGGATGATCTGGTAGCCGTGCATGGGCTGCTCGGAGATCAGGCGAAGAACGGCCGTGCGGATGTCGCCTCTGCGAGCGCGTCCGCCGGGGCCGCCGAAGCCCATCGGACCCATGCCCATGCCGAACGGGCCCTTGAAGCCGTGGCCTCTGAAGTCCGGGTGATGGCCGCGCATGCCGCAGGGGGCGTCATCTCTGTTGTGGTTGTGCATGAGAGGTTCCTTTCGCGTTGGGGGTGCTGGGGAGTGGATACCCAGTACGGGGTGCGATATATCGCTACCTGTCGCGATAGGGTAGCACGGGGCGTGCCAGAGAGGGCAGGAAGGGTCCGCAAGGGCGCCCCGGCAGTTGGCCCGGTGCGGCGTGCTGAACCGTTCACGGACCGCGCGGGCTTCTGCAGAGCTACTTCCAGGGACTCAGTTCGCTGAGTTGGGCTAGCAGGTCCACATCGGCTGGCGCGAGCACAAGCCGCGAAACCTGGCCACGGGTCACCCATGCGCTTTGATCGTGAGCCAAGAGCCGGTACGCCGACGTGCGCCGCACTCCCAGCGCCAGCATGTCGAATGATCCGTGGTCGTAGCGATATATCGTCCGAGCGAGAAGCTCGCCGACCTCCACCACCATGTCCATCTCTTCGAGCAGCTCGCGGGCGAGGCACTCTTCCGGAGTCTCGCCAGCTTCGAGCTTTCCACCGGGCAATTCCCACATGCCAGCGAGCCTGTCGCCCTGTGGACGTCGTGCGAGCAGCAGGCGCCCCTCCTCGACCAGGACCGCGGCGGTGACTATGCGCAGATTCTCATACATTGGGCGCGCGCCTTCGCTATGCTGCTGGACGGGGGGTGTCGCCAATATGGATTCGCGTCTTGCTCAGCTTCCAGAATGGCACAGAACGGCTCTGGCGTGGTTCGCGGACAACGCCGGCAAGACGTTCGCAAAGCGACCGTTTGACGTTGGTCTTCCCGTGAAGCTGACCTCGCTGCAAAAGGGTATTTGGAAGCCGGCTGCCACGCGGTACGCACTCAGCGTTGTCCAGACAGCCAAGGGCGTCTACCCCGATATGCCCCCCGATTACTCAGAGGAAGGTTCCTGGGACTATCTCTATCACCAGGAGGGCTCGACCCGCGAGGATCTGCGAGACCCGACTCGGAGGTTCGCGAACGTTGGCCTGTTCAGCTGCATGCAGGACGGTATCCCTGTCGGAGTGCTCATACCTGCAGCACTCGGGGGCTACCTCGTTCTTGGGCTGGCTATCGTCGAGGACTATGCATCCGGCTACTTCGTGCTGTCTGGCCCGGCCCAGCTTGCTGTGTCCTCGGGAGCGCAGGCGAACAGCGGCGTCCCGACGGTGACCGTGGCACTCGTCGATCTTCCGCCGTTTGATCCGAACGCGAGGGAGGATGGCCGCCAGCGTGTCGTGGCTCAGGTGGTCCGTCGACAAGGGCAGCCCCGCTTTCGCCGGCTTCTCCTGCGAGCCTATGATGGCCGGTGCGCCATGAGCTCGTACGATGCGGAGCCAGCACTCGAAGCGGCCCATATCGTGAGCTACAGGGGAAGTCAGACCAACCATCCCGCGAACGGGCTTCTCTTGCGTGCCGATCTCCATGACCTCTTCGACTTGGGCCTTGTCACCGTCAACACCGACGACATGAAGATCATGCTGGCGAAAGATTTGGCAGGCACCATGTACGAATCGCTGGCCGGACAGGCTCTCCGCATGCCCTCAGATAAAGACCTACGGCCGAGCGTCGAAGCGCTTGAGCGTCACAGGCAGAAGTCGCTCGTCGCATAGAGGCTGCACAGCCGCCGCTGCCGTCCTTGCCCCTTCTTCGCCACGCCCCCAACCTTCGTGACACCCCCACCGCCCCCTCTAGAACGACACGATCATCCCTCCGGCTCCCGCATACGCCGCCATGCCCGTGCCCATCGGGGCGGCGATGAAGCTGCGCGGGTGGCATCGCTCTGTCATCGCCTGTTCGATCGCCTCGGCGTCGGGCGGTGTACCGGCGGTTGGATTCTGTTTGGGCATCGCTGCCAGCCTCTGCTTGGGCGCGGTGGCCCCCGACCGGGCAATCAGATCCGCGTCGGCCATGGTGCGACTGCTCCCAGGATGATACTATCGGTAGTACTAGACAAGGAACGCACGTGAGCGTGATCGAGAAGCTTCGTAGCGACATGCGGGCGAATCCGCGGGCAGTCCAGTTCGCCGATCTGAGACGCGTCCTCGAGCACTACGGCGTGAGGATCCGCGAGGGCAAAGGCAGCCACTGCGTCGCGGAGCGCGATGGCGAGCTCTACACCATCAAGCGACCGGGCCCCGGAGCCTATCTTCACCCGAAGACCGTCAAGCACTGTCTGCGAGCATACGGACTCTGGGAGGACCAGTGCTCCCGGCTGGATTCGCTAAGGAGGAGATGAGCGTGAGCAATCGTTCTGAGCGCACTGCCCAGTACGCGGCTCTGGACTATCCAATCGAGATAACGCGCGACGAGTCCGGCTTCTTCGTCCGGATCCCTGATCTGCCGGGATGCGAGTCGAGCGGGGCCACCATCGCGGAGGCCATGGAGTCGATCGAGGAAGCCAAGGAACTGTGGATCGAGGCGGCCCTCGAAACGCGCGGTTCGGTGCCGGCGCCGCGGGGCGAGGACGAGTACAGCGGCAAGTTCGTCGTCAGGGTCGGCAAGACCGTACATCGTGACTTGGTTCGCATCGCCGTCCTCGAGGGCATCAGCCTGAACGCGTTCGTGGGCTCCGTTCTCGCACGCGAGACGGGCAGGTACTCAGGATCTGCGGCGGGGGACTCGAGCCCGTCGCGGGTGACGCGGGTCGGAAGGTGCTAGCGAACTTCCGCAGACGACCTCCGCCGCCTCAAACTCCGCCGGGCACCTGCCCCTTCGCCCATGTGACAAAGCGACGCGCGTGCAGGGCGAGGTCGAACGCTTCAGTCTGCGTCAGCCGTCGCTGCTCGTATTCCACGAGGTTCTTCTTGTCCACCAGTCGTTTCAGGTGGCGGCTGGCTTCGGTCGCGGAGTCCCCGACGACTTCCAGTAAGAGATCGACGGCGGCGCGATGGTCCCGCCCGGCACTCCGAACGCCGCCGCGGTAGCCCAGCACTGCGTCTCCCGCCGAGATGCCGGCGTGTATCGCCCCAAGTCCAGCTGCGTCCCAACGGTCGGCAGCAAGGTCATCCTCCATGCTGGCGAGGAACTGTGAGGCCTTCTCTAGATAGTGGCGAGAATCCGCTTTGGTGGCTGGTCGCGTGCGATCACCGAGAGGCATGTGGCAACAACTCGCTCAGAGGCACGCCGCAGACCAGTTCACCGTGGTCACGGGCAGAGGCGAGGAATCCCGTGACCCTGGCGGGCAGCGTCTCTTGGCTCTGCACGATCACAGACAGCGGCATCCCGTATCGCCGATAGAATCGCGGTCCCATCTCGTCGGCGATCTGCGACACGCGGGCCGCGTCCTGCTGGGTGGCCGTCACGACGAGCACGTCGATGTCGCTGCCGGGCCCCGCTCCGCCTGAGATGAGGCTACCGAAGAGCACGACGCTCACGGCTGACGATGCGAAGGCGTCGGTCAGGGCGCTCCGCAGGTCCTCGCTGAGCGATCGTTCAGCGGCCAAAGCTGGCAGCACGATAGTCTGCACCAGCACGTTGTCGGCCTGGAGCTCGTGGGTTATCGCTCTGCCGACTCTGCGCCTGGTGACGACCCCCAGATCGCCCAAGTGCGCCAGGGCGCGTGCCGCCCCAGCCGGGCTCAGCCCAGTGAGCTCGGCGACCTCGCGCCCGGTCAGGGGAGCGGTCTGCGCCCCGAGCAGCCTGAGGATGGACGTGCGCCCCGGCCCGCCGAACAGCGCGTTGACGATGTCGATACTCCAGTTCATGTAATGAATACTAGAGGATACATAAAGGAACCTCAAGTATCATGCGCACGAGCCTGGCGCGCGACCTGTACGACCTGGCGTGGTTGGCGTCACGGCCCTGGACATCGTTCGACCGCGGTCCCAAGACCCGCCACTTCGAGGGGCGGTCCGGCCTTGTCTCCTCCAGATTGAACGCCTAAACTCCTAGGAGATTGATACTCTAATCACCAAGGAGGCGCTCATGTACTCCTGGAACATGACCCCCGAGATGGAAGCCGACCTCGCCCGGATCGAGGGGCTTCGAAGGTTGCTGGACCGCGGAACCTTGCCTCGGCGTTGGGCCGGCAGGCTTCGGCGCGAGCTGGAGGCCGCCTCCACCGCGGCGTCGACGTCCATGGAGGGCGTGCCGGTCACGGTCGACGAGGTGCGGCGCATCCTCGCAGGCGATCGTCCGGCCGAGGTGGCCGAGAGCGACCAGCGACTCGTCGCGGGCTACCGGGACGCGATGTCGTACGTGCTCAGGCGCGCCGATGATCCGGGGTTCACATGGCAAGCCGAGCTCATCTTGGGCATCCACGATCGTGTCATGGGGGGCTCCTATGCATTGGGGGCAGGCCGATTCCGAACGGGCGAGGTCTTCCTCGCGGCCCCATCGGACGGCGGGCGCGTCTACACTCCGCCTGCCGCCGAATCGGTGCCCCGGCTGATTGATGAGCTGGCTCGTTTCGCGGAGCACGAGTCCGGGGGCACGGCGGCCCCGGTCCTAGCCGCCCTCGTGCACGTCGGCATCGCGGGCATCCACCCGTTCTCGGACGGCAACGGTCGCACGGCCCGTGTCCTTTCCTCGCTCGTGATGTATCGCGGTGCTTACACGCGACCCGAGTTCACGAGCCTGGAGGAGTGGTGGGGGTCTCATCGCACGGAGTACTACGCGGCCTTCGCCTGTCTCGGGGATGCCTGGGATCCGAAGGCTGACGTGACACCGTTCGTTGCCGCTCACGTCTCGGCGCAACGCCTCCAAGTCGATGCGCTTTCCCTGCGGGAGGCGGCGGAGCGCGAGCTGTGGACGCTCTTGGAGGACATCGCCACCGAGGACCTCGGGATGCCGGTGCGCGTGGCCGACGTCCTGTACGACGCGTTCTTTGGCCGCGAGGTCACCAACCGGTACTACCGGGGCATCGCGGACGTGTCCGTCGCGACCGCTACCAACGACCTGGCACGCCTGGAGGCCAGCGGACTGATCCGTGCGAAGGGTGCAGGACGGTCCCGCTCGTACACCGGAGCGGCGGCGCTGGTCGAGGCCGTCGCGCGGACCGGGAGTCTGGGCGAACCGCCGGCTTCCTCGCCCGAGGACGCCAAGCGTGCGTGGGTCGTCGCCAGACTGACCGAGAGCTTGCGTGCCGGCTGAGGGCTGCTCCCGCGGCAAGTCAGCGAAGCTACGCCTCGGTCTGGAACGCCTTGCCCATGGAGTACGCCTTGCCCACGAGCGCCCCGACCGCGTGGTAGGCGCCCGGCGCCATCGCGAACAGGATCGGCTTCAGACGGCCGAGATCCACGCGCCCCTCTTCATCGAGCAGCGCCTCGTCGGCTTTCACATCCATGATCTCCCCGATGAACTGCGTGTGCAGGCCCAGCTCGTGCACCTCGACGACCGAGCATTCGAGCACGAGCGGGAACTCCCCGACGTACGGCGCGTCGACCAGATTGCTCCGCTCCGGAGTCAGGCCGGTCGCCGCGAACTTGTCGTGGTCGCGCCCGGTCACCAGCCCGAAATAGTCGGCCTGCGCCGTGTACTCCTCGCTCGGCAGGCTGATGGTGAACGCCTTGCGCGCCATGATGTTGCCGTGCGAGGCGGTGGCGGCTCGCAGTGAGATCGACACGCACGGCGGCTTGGAGCAGGCGATGCCGCCCCACGCGGCGGTCATGGCGTTGGGTTTGCCATCGGCGTCGTACGTTCCGACCACGAGCACGGGAGTCGGGTACAGCAGTGTCTTGGCCCCGAGCGACTTCTTCACGACGATTCCTCTCGATGAAGCGGACCGCGGTCCGCCGGTGTCTGTCTCTGGAGTCGAAGATACCCCGTCGTGGGACTCGTGGTGGCGATCGTCGCGTACCCGTCCGATTGCCGCCGTCCCCTAGCCCACCAGTCGCACGAGCTCCCCGCAGCCCGCACACTCGCCGCACTCTTGCAGCGCTCTGTCCGCGGTGACCAACGGCACGCCCTCCGTTGCCATGACCTGCTGTAACGGTCATAATGACCGCATGGTACGGTCAGAAAAGAGATGCAAAGATGGTCCTTCGTGGAGTGAACGACATCGACAGCGCGCTGAAGATGCTTGCTGCGACGCTCGAAGCCCGCGGAGTCGCTCCCATAGAGATGGTCGTGATCGGCGGAGCCGCGTTCAACCTTCTCGGGATCAGCATCAGACCAACACGGGACGTCGACGTGCTCGCACTGTGCGATGGGGCCGAGAGTGATGGTACCCCGGTCCTCGTGAAGCACGCTCCTCTGCCCGAGCCGATCGTCGCGGCTGCGGTATTCGTCGCCGATGCGCTCGGACTGGATCCCGGCTGGCTCAACGCCGGTCCCGCCGATCTGCTCGACTGCGGCATGCCGCCCGGGTTCGAGGGCCGCCTTACGGTGCGCCGGTACGGGAGCCACCTCGCCGTCCATACTTCGTCGCGGCAGGACCTGATCTGCCTCAAGGTCTACGCCGGCGCGGACACCGGCGTCGGGCGCCACACCGAGGACCTTCGCGCGCTGGAACCGACGTGCGATGAGCTGCTCGCTGGCGCTCGATGGGCTCGCACGCAGGACCCGTCCGTCGAGTTTCGGACAACGCTCGTGGCACTGCTGCGTCACTTCGGGTGCGATCGAATCGCGGAGGAGCTCTCCAATGAGGACTAGCGAGTTGCACGAACGGCTGCTCGAGGTCGCCCTTGAACTCGCCTGGCGCCAGTGGACGGCGATGGGCGTGGCAGGAACGCGCGCCAGTCAGCGAACGATCATCGACCCGGAAGCGTTGGCACTCGCCACGTTCGTGGTGGGCCGATCCGATGCACGGCTCTTCGACGAGATGCTCGACTGGGTGGCCGCGAACTCGCGGCTGCTGGACATGGCGCGCCTGCGGAGACTGGGAAAGTCGGCGTCCGCCGAGCAGCGGAGGCTGCTCGGTGCCGTCGCACAGGTCGCCATCGAGCACGGGGCGAAGTCGAGCCTTCACCAACTCGGCTGGGCGGCGGTCACTGCCCAGGAGGAGGCCGGCGAGTACTGCACGGAGCCGCTGTTCCGCTCTCAGGACGAGACTGCGGCGACCTGGGTGACCGCCGATGAACTCTTCGCGCGAGCCGGCTTCCTGCGCACCAGCCCGATCTTGCGAGGAATGTCTCGACGACCGGATGCCACAGCGCCCTCCTGCGTGCGGTTCCGAGCACGCGCACTCGTCGGCCCCGGCGCACGAGCCGAGGTCCTGACCTACCTGTGGACCCATGAGTGGGCGCATGGGCGGCTCATCGCCGAACGGGCGGCGTACAACCAAGGGCCTGTCGCCGAGTACCTTTCCGCACTCGCCGACGCACGGCTGGCCGAGAAGCGGTCGGACGGGCGCAAGACGCTGTACAGGCTGGCGAACGTGCTTCGGGGAGTCGGTTCGCCGAGTCCGTTCTACGTGGACTGGGCGTGGGTCTGGCCCGCGATCGTCGCTCTGCTGGAGGCGCTCCGCCCGGACGGGCTTTCCGAGGACGCGGCGTGGGTACGGCTCGCGGACGCTCTGTCGGAGAATCGCGAGCGGATCGATGCCGAAGGTCTAGAGATCGTGGTCGGCGAGCTCGGTGGCTGGGCGCAGTCGGGTCCAGAGCGCCTCGGGAGTGTCGCGGAGTCGGTGATCGCGCGATTGAGGCAGCTCGCGGACTAGGTTTGGTCCTGGGGACGGCCGCAGCTTCGGTCGAGATACAACAGTCACAAGACGGATACACAACTGTCGCCCCTGCTCGTCAAACGCCCGACGTAAGATCCGCCGATGTGAGGTGAGTAGTACCCCTCACGAAGGGTTGAGGGCTAGACGCCCACCAGCCGCACGAGCTCCCCGAGGCCCGCACGCTCGCCGCACTCTTGCAGCGCTCTGTCCGCGGTGACCACCGGCACGCCCTCCGCGACAGCCGCCGCGAGGTAGAGGCAGTCGTACGTGGGATGGTCGAACTCAAGGGACAGGGCCATGGCGGTCGCCGCGAGCGGCTCCGTGGGAACGGTGCGCTCGACCAGTCGGCGAAGCAGCGCGAGGGCCTCGATGGCGGTCTCGCGATCGATGGCGCCCCGCCTGACCTTTCGCACGAGCGCGTTGGCAACCTCGCCCCAGAACGTGTCGGGAACGATGGGCTCGGTGCCGGCCAAGGCCTCCAGTGCCGCAGGTGTTCCCGGCTCCTCGACCACCAGGGCCAAGGCGACGGAGGCATCCAGCACGATCCCGCTCACGGCGCGCCGGTCCGCTCGGCGCCGGTCGGGTGACGCGGTGTGGCGGCGTCGATCGCGTCATCACGCTCGCGATGCGCGTCGGAGATCATGTCGGCCGCGGTGGGGGCGTCGGCGTCGGCGCCTGTGCGGGCCCGCAGCGCGCCGGCCTGTGTCGCCCACTCGTCCCAGGAAAGGCGGGTCGAGTCCCGCAGCGTCTCGCGGATCTCGGCCTGTAGCGAGCGGCCGTTCCGTTCGGCTCGGGCCTTGAGCTTGTTCACCAGTTCCTCCGGCAGGTCGCGAAGCAGGAAGTCGGTCACGACGGTCACCTCCGGTCGGTGGTATCGAAACGATACTACCACGGAGGTGAGACGCTGTGACGAGGATACCGGGCCGGACGTACCGGGGGCTTACCGCCGCGGCCGCTGGCCGGACCTACATCGCCATCTCCCGCAGCTTCTCGATCCGCACCGCCGGGTCCGGGTGCGTGTCGAACAGCTTCGCGATCCAGCCCTTCGTCTGGCCCTCGGTGTCGTGGAGCGGGCTCGCTATCCACAGGTGGGCCGTCGCCTTGTTGATGCGGCGCATCGACAGCGGGTCCGCGGTGATCTTGGTGAGTGCGTCGGCCAGGCCGTTGGGGTTGCGCGTGAGCAGGACGCCGCTGGCGTCGGCGAGCAGCTCGCGACGCCTGGAGATGGCGAGCTGGATCAGGAGCGCGAACAAGGGCGAAAGTATCGCGAGGACGATTCCGATGAGCAGCAGGATCACGCCCAGCTGACCGCCGCCGGCGTCGTTGTCCCGTCTTCGCCCGCCCCCGAACCAGAACGTGTAGCGCAGGAACAGGTCGGACAGCAGCACCACGAAGCCGACCAGGACCACCACCACGCTCGACAGCAGGATGTCGTAGTTGCCCACGTGCGACAGCTCGTGCGAGATGACGCCCTCGAGCTCCGGCTTGTCGAGTTTGGCCAGCAGCCCGGTCGTGACCGCGATGGCCGCGTGCTGCGGGTCGCGTCCGGTCGCGAACGCGTTGGGCGACGGGTCCTCCACCACGTAGACCCGCGGCATCGGCAGGCCGCTCGTGATCGACAGGTTCTCGACCAGGCGGTACAGCTCCGGGGCCTCGGCCTTGTCGACCTCGCGCGCTCCGGCGGACGCCAGCGAGATGCTGTCGCTCCACCAGTACGAGGTGAACGTCTGGATCACGGCGATGACGATCGCCAGCGGCAGCAGCCACCACAGCTTCAGGGCGATGCCGAACACGTAGCCCAGCGCGATGACGATCGCCACGAAAAGCGTCATCACCAGCACCGTTCGCCACTTGTTGGCGGAGACCTCGGTATAGGTCGTCGTCATCTAGAAGCTGACCTCGACGTTCCGGGTCTCGGCCTCGGCGGCCTCGATGAACTCGAACGCCTTGAAGCCCATGCTCGACGCCACCAGGTTGCTCGGGAACGTCTGGATGGCCGTGTTGAAGTCGCGCACGTTGCCGTTGTAGAAGCGCTGCGCGGCCATGATCTTGTCCTGCGTGTCGGTGAGCTCGGCCTGCAGCGCCAGGAAGCTCTGGTTCGCCTTGAGGTCGGGATAGTCCTCCGCCACGGCGAACAGCGTCTTCAAAGTCTCGGTCAGCTGGTTGCTCGCCGCGATCTTCTCGCCAGGAGTACCGGTCACCAGGCCAGCGCGCAGGGCCGTGACCTTCTCGAAGAGCTCCCGCTCGTGCGTCGCATAGCCTTTCACGGTGTTGACCAGGTTCGGTATGAGCTCGTACCGGCGCTTGAGCTGGACATCGATGTCGCTGAGCGCCTCCTGGACACGATTCCTGCGGGTGATCAGCCCGTTGTAGATCGCGACGACCGCGAGCACGACCACCACGACGATCAGAAGAACCACCCATAGTGCAGTCATCGAAGATCCTTTCAGATCATGCACCGGCCAAGATCCGGTCGCGCGGCGCTTACCAGTCCTCACTCGTTCGTACCCACGCGGGCGCGCGCATCCGCCCGCTGCGCTGTACCGCGAGGGCAAGGCATGGCATCGTTCGTCACACGGTCCGATCGCCCGACGAGGATACAGAGGCCCGATGGAAGCGACCGAGTACAAGGTGTACGGCTATCGATGGGTCGTTCTCGTGGCCTTCATGCTGGCCGCGGCATTCAACCAGCTGCTGTGGATCACCTTCGCACCCATCACGAGCAGCTCGGCGTCCTTCTACGGCGTGTCCGTCCTGAGCATCGGCCTGCTCTCGCTGAGCTTCATGGCTGTCTACCTGGTCGTGTCCATCCCGGCCTCGTGGGTGATCGACACGTACGGCTTCCGGGTGGCGGTCGGGATCGGCGTGGTGCTGACCGGCGTCTTCGGGTTGCTGCGCGGCTTGGTCGGCTCGAACTACACGCTCGTGCTGATCGCTCAGATCGGCATCGCGGTCGGGCAGCCTTTCATCATCAACGCGGTGACGAAAGTCGCCGTCCGCTGGTTCCCGCTCGCCGAGCGCGCGACGGCCTCCGGGCTGGGGTCGCTGGCCATGTACGTCGGCATACTCGGCGGCCTCGTTCTGACCCCGCTCCTGACGCTGCAAGTCGGGATCGCCAAGACGCTGCTGTTCTACGGCATCGGTGCGCTCGTCGTCGCGGTGCTGTTCCTGCTCGTGGCTCGCGAGTTCCCACCGTCGCCGCTCGGTCCGCCGGAGCAGGAGGAGCGGGCGCTCATGTTCGACGGCCTCAAGCAGGCCCTTCGCAAGAAGGACTTCCTGCTGCTGATGCTGATCTTCTTCATCGGGCTCGGGATCTTCAACGCCGTGACCACGTGGATCGAGGAGATCGTCCGTCCACGGGGGTTCTCGATCACGACCGCGGGGAACGCCGGCGGTCTCATGATCCTGGGCGGCGTCATCGGAGCTGTGATCCTGCCGATCCTGTCGGACCACTACAGGCGAAGAGTGCCCTTCCTCATCCTCGCGGTCGCCGGCGCCACCGTTGGCCTGGTGGGCGTCACGTTCGCGACGAGCATCTGGCTGCTGTTCGCGTCGTCGTTCGTCCTCGGCTTCTTCCTGCTGAGCTCCGGGCCCATCGGGTTCCAGTACGGCGCGGAGATCGCCCGCCCCACCCCGGAAGGGACGTCCAACGGTCTGCTCCTGCTGATGGGGCAGGTCTCGGGCATCGCCTTCATC